>JALHST010000301.1 GCA_022865355.1 Maribacter sp.
GGAGGTAATTGGGGTCTTTTTGGGAGATTGGTATGGACAAATACTGGCCAATGACACATCCCTTGAGCCAATCGATTATGTAATTCCCATACCTCTTCATAAAAAAAAACTTCGGAAAAGGGGATATAACCAAGTGGCGGAATTCGGCAAAAGGCTCGCGCACCATTTGGGCTGCCAATACGAAGGTAATAATCTAATAAAAACAGCGAATACAAGGACCCAAACGAAAAAAGGAAGAATAGGCCGTTGGTACGGGAATAAATCGCTTTATACCCTGATGGAACCCGCAAGGCTTAAGAATAAGAGCGTATTATTGGTGGACGATGTGATTACCACGGGAGCGACCATGGAAATTTGTGCAAAGGCCTTATTGAAAGTTGAGGGGATCAACATATACATTGCCAGTATGGCCATTGTTCCATTAGACTCCTAAAAGTTGACTCCAACCCATAAAACAACTTTCCCAGGGGTCAGTGAAAATGTCCATTTTAACGCTATTTTAAGCGAATTCCCAAGCCAATCCCAACAGGGGTTTCCAAATATGTTGTTTCTTTGCCCATAAGATTCGAATGGCATGTTAAGACGTATTTTTGCATTCCTTTTTTTAATTTTTATAGTCGCCGCTTTGATGCAGTGTGGCCGAAGAGGCACTCCCACGGGCGGTCCCAAGGATCTTGTCCCCCCAACGTTGGTGAAGGCCGAACCAGAAAATATGACCCTCAATTTTAAAGCAAAAAAGATACGGTTGTATTTTGATGAATACATTAAACTAGAGGACATTCAAAATCAATTAATCGTATCACCTCCACTTAAATATACACCGCAAATAACTCCACAAGGAGGCGCAAATAAGTTTGTTGAAATCATTATAAAAGATACCCTGAAGCCAAATACCACCTACACCTTCAATTTTGGTCAAAGCATTGTTGACAACAACGAAGGAAATCCGGCTAGTTTTTTTACCTATGTATTTTCGACAGGAGATTACATTGATTCCTTGACGGTTGCAGGGGTAATCAAAGATGCATTTGAGCGGAAGGCCGACAATTTTATTAGCATACTACTTTATGAGATCGATAGTACGTATACCGATTCTACTTTATATCAAAGGCCCCCGAATTATATTACCAATACCCTAGATAGTGCGGTCCTATTTACATTAAAGAATCTCAAAGCGGGACAATACACCATATTTGGCCTTAAGGATGCCGCCAAGAATAACATTTTCGACCAGAATGCCGATAAAATTGCCTTTTTGCGCGATACGGTTACCTTACCCACCGATTCTACCTACGTACTTACCTTATTCAGGGAAGTGCCGGACTATAAAATGTCAGTTCCCTCCATAGCGGCAAAAAATAAAATAATTTTTGGCTATTATGGGGATGGAAGTGCTGTGAAAATACAACCATTGACCATCTTACCAGATACTGTGAAGACGTTGGTTTTACCCGAAAGAGGTAAGGATACCTTGAATTTTTGGTTTACTCCTTTTGCCATGGATTCCCTTGTGTTCAAGACCATTAATGAACAGAAAAACAGTATTGACACGTTTACGGTCAAAAATCGGAAGATTGCCCTGGATACACTTGTTCTTAAGCCTAATCAACGCGGTGCATTAAATTTTTATGAACCTTTTCGAATTGAAGCAACCACACCGCTAGTTAGAATTGACACGGCACAGATGACAATGATCAACAAGGATTCGGTACCTATTCTATTGAAAGCGACCTTGGATACATTGGAGAGCCAAGTGATACTTGATTTTATCCGCGAGCCGGATCAGAAATACAATCTCAAAATCCTACCTGGGGCAATTATCGATTTTTTTGGGGAAACAAATGATACCCTGTCATATAATCTGTCAACCAAACGTCAAGAAGACTACGGCAATTTGAGTTTAAATATCGAAGGAAATATTCGCTATCCTATCATTGTTCAGTTGACAGATGAGAAAGGGGTAACAAAAATTGAAATCAAGGCAACACAACCACAGACCTTCGAATTCAACGCAATCGATCCCGCAAATTATTACATTCGGGTAATTTTTGATAGTAATGGGAATGGCAAATGGGATACCGGGAATTACCTCCAAAAGATTCAACCTGAAAAAGTGAGTTACTACCCCGGACTAATTGAAATCAGGCCCAATTGGGAGAAGATCGAAACTTTTAAGGTAACAAATTAAAGGTATCCCTGTCTTCTAAAAACTTTAGATGGTCCCTAGTAGTTGTTAGGTGGTTTTTGCTTAAAGTGGCGTACAAAATTTCTTCTTTCTCAGAGTATACCAAGGTTTTCCCCAAGGCATCATAAATCGCCGAATGTCCTGGATATTGATGACCCGATTCGTCACGTCCTATTCGGTTTACACCAATACAATATGCCATATTCTCGATGGCCCGGGCTTTTAAAAGTATATCCCATGCCATAATCCTAGGCTGGGGCCAATTAGCGACAAATAAAAGGGCGTCATAATTTTCGGAATTTCTTGCCCAAACAGGGAAACGAAGATCATAACAGATCATGGGGCAGATTTTAAATCCCTTATAGGCCACGATCAACTTGTCAGAGCCAGCCCGATATACTTTATCCTCGCCTGCCAAAGTAAAGGTATGACGCTTATCATAATGCCAAATTTTTCCATTGGGCTCAACAAATAGCAGTCGGTTGGTATGGGTCCCCTTTTGATGAAAAACTATACTACCTACCACGGCCGCATTTGAATTATGAGCTTTCCGCCGCATCCAGTCAATTGTGCTCTCCCCCTCGGAGGGGTCAATGTTCTCGGGATGCATGGTAAACCCAGTGGTAAACATTTCAGGGAGTACAATGATATCTACCTCTTTCGAAATGGCCGCGAACTTTTCAGAAAAGTGCTTTCTGTTACGTTCGGGATTTTCCCACACCAAGGGAGATTGTAGTAAGGCTAGCCGTAATTCGTGTTCCATAAACATAAAGCTAGTGAAAATTATGTATGATACTTGCGATTTTGGTCGGTCCCATTCGATTATTTCTTGAAATGAAATCCTAACTGAGGTTTATTCCTTAAAATACCCATAAAATATTCCTGATTAACCCTTTATCCGATAAATATAGATATATGGGGTAATATAGCATATAAACCGGAAAATCTAGTTGTAGTAGCCTCATTCTTCTTTTCGCATCTTTGTACCATAAAATTATAAGCCTACTTTAAATATTAAAAAATGGATATAACATCGATTATCGGAAATATAGCGGCAATCTTGACAACGTCAAGTTTTCTGCCACAAGCCATAAAGACAATAAAAACAAAAGATACTGAAAGTCTTTCTTTTCCTATGTACCTGCTCTTTGTGCTAGGGGTAGCGCTTTGGTTGGCATATGGGATTTTGAACCATCAGCTTCCCATTATCGTAGGCAACCTAATCACGCTAATCTTGGCGGGAATCATTTTAGTTGTCATGATTCGGAATATTTTGCGGAAAAGAGGCTATACGGGGACCCAACGCTCTTTCGGTATACGGAACATGACAAGAACTTGATAGAAGGCAGGTATTTATGTCAGCATAGCAATGAAGGCAGGGAGATTTTGCGTTTTTGCGTGATCTAAGGCGGTAAGGCCTCTATTGTCCTTTATCGATCTATCGACACCGTACTCTATCAACAGCCTTGCAATATCCTCCCGGTTGAATGTTATGGCATAAATCAAACAGGTGGCGCCCATCGCGTTGCGTTCATTGATATTGGCACCCCTTTCGATCAATTTTTTGGCTACATCGGTGTATCCCTTAAAACAAACCCCCATCAAGGCCGTGTTTCCGGAGGCATCCTTGGCATCAATTTTGGCCCCCAGATCCAATAAAAGATCGGCGATTTCCTGTTCATCATAATATGTGGCCAAAATTAAGGCCGTTGATCCCCGTTCATCCTTGCTGTTGATCAACATAGGATTCTTTGTCAACATCGCCTTTACTTCATTATAATTGCCATTTCGTATCTCGCTGAAAAAAAACTCGTTCATGGTGCTTCCGTTTGGATAAATGTATAAAAAAACCGCGAAATCAGGCGATAGGGTATGGTAGTTTAAATTAGACCAAATCCAGAGACTCCTAAATTCTCGGAGTTACTTGGTATTCCGAACCAGAATATAAAAGAAAAATGATCTTGGTGAAATGGTCATTTTATAGGATATTATGGTGCCATTAAAGATTCTGAAGCCTTAATTTCGTGTGCCTGGTGTAAAGTCATTGGGTGCAATTTGTGGAAGATTGGTGGTTCCTGAATCACCGGTATCATTAAAAATTGTCCATTCCTCAAAATTATAGGACGGATTGCCGACTTCAACGGAAACATGACGAACGGCCCGCCCATCCTCGAATTCGTGATTGGTTCCTGAACCATCTTCGCCAACGACACCAAAAACATCGATTACATTCCCAAAGGAATCTACCAAGACCAAATTATCGTCGCCATTTGAATCTGCTGGACTGTTGGTACCCGCGGCCAAATCGGGAGCAAAACCGTAAACCACTTCAAATTCAATAGGATTGGGCGAAATAACGATCGTACCTTCCGATTCAATAACGACCTCTGATAAATCGATACTCGAACTTATTTCAGTATTCCCATTGGTGTAGCGATACAGCGACCATCCTATTAAGGAAAGTGTTTCGGTACCCGAATTATACAATTCGACAAAACGCGCACCAACATTGTTATCGGGATCGGCCAACTCTGAAATAAGAATATTTGTCGATGCGTATTCGTCCAACTTAACTGAACATCGTTCTTGTTTGAAATCGACATCTTCAAGCGTTCGGATTACCAATTGAAAGTTATTATTTTCGCGGAGTAATACCCCCATTATAGCACCATGGCCCTCTGGAAGAAGCTGGGCCGTAAAATCTGAATAGCCACTATTCAAGAGAGTCAGTTCATTATTATTACAATCTTTTAAGGTACGTTCGGTCTCTTCTTGTTCTAGGGCAAAGGGCTCTCCCAATTCCTCTTCCACCATTTCCAGCCCGTTAAACTGTACCAATGTATTAACCATACTTTCACGAATATCGTCAATGGCGAGCTCGGTAGGGCGTATTTCAGAAGGTGTTTCACAGGATAAAACGAGGTGCTGATCAAGAATCGCGGCCGGCAACCTTCCAACAGATTCGTTGCCGAATGACGCAAATACACCACCTATTTTGAATAGTCCTTTTGTTTGACCGAGATATAGGCCTTTTAGTCGTATCAAAATTTTGCTGCCAACCGAATAGAATAGGTGTGAATCGCGTACATCAATTTCTATCTGAAACCCTTCGGTCGGATTAATCGCACTATTTTGAAAATGCAAAACGCTAAAAAAATTCCCGGCCTGGTCCGAGGAATTTACATACCCCTCGATGATCAAGTCCTCCTGAATTTGGATAGTTTGTCCTTGATATAAATTTTTGACCTGCATATAGGAGGCGTTCGCAATCAAACCAGAGTCACAAGCAGTTTTTGGAGGGTCGAAGTTTCGATCTTTGACGCATGATGCCAAGTGTACTACGATTAACAGGGCACACAGATTATATTTCGTTTTTCTTTTCATTCTCTTGCATTTAGTGAATATTCGATGCTTGTCCTCAATGCTTTTTTTTGACAATTTTGAAAGGGTTTATTATCCCTGAAGCTATTTATAAACGGATCCCTAAAAGGAAACCCAGTTCTTTGGAAAACCCTTTCAGGTCATTATATCTTAAAAACTATATGCCAAATTCAAAAAATAGGTTCTTCCGTATCCATACCAGTATTTTGGAGCGAAGGAGGGGGTACTACCCAAATCATCCTGCTGCAATTGTCCAAAATTGCCATTTCTACTCTGTTCATACCCCCCTGTTCTAAACTCCGCATCAAATACATTATTAATACTTGCAAAAACGCTCACATACTTGCCCTTTTTTAACCACGATTTACCGCCAACCAAATTCAATACATAAAAATTATCCAAAGGGCTTTGAGCCAATAATCGGTCTACATTTTCAACCGTGGCGTTGGCAAAGGGTTGTCCCGTTTCAGGATCTATGTAAAAACTCGGTGTCCTTAAAATTGTTGAAATATTGATATAATTATTCGCTAGGTAATTCGCCGTTACACCCGCCCACCAATACTTTGGATCTCGATACTCCAATCCAAGAGCAAGGGCCTTCTGTGGCCCCTGCGCCAATTTGTAATCCTTTACCTTAGCGACCCCTAAAGAAGCATTTCCTTCCAAGTTGATCAAATCTTCCTTGACACCAGCGGTATCAAAATGGATGGCAACTTTTGGATTACTCGCAAAAACATACTTGCCCAGGGCGGTAACTCCCGTAATTTTAACCGTGGGGGAAAGCTGATATTCCAAACCTAACTCGATTCCCTTATGTAATTTGTCTAGATCGGTGACAACCTCCTGCACAAAATCTGAACCTATCCCGGAGTCTACAAAGAAAAAATTGACATCGGTCGTATTTTGAAATCGGGTATAAAAGCCTGTCAGACGGCCTGTCAAAAGGGGCATTCGTACAAGATAATTGAAATCAATCGCCGAGATGGTTTCACTCTGAATGCCCGGGACCAAAAGATTATTTTCCCTAGGATTTATAAATGCATTTTGCAAGGTCGGTGGTCTTGTTAATAAGGCGGCATTCGTTAGAATGAAATGTCTCCCCGAGATTTTATAGGAAAATCCTGCTTTCAGGCCGTAATTTTTAAATACCATGGCCTGGCTATTGCCAAAAGAATTTTCTAAAAACCGTTCATTCTGAAAGAGTCCTTTACGTTGGTATTCTAATTGGGAATATTTGGTCGAAAGAAATCCGTTCCATTTTTTGTTATCGACCTTAACTTGTGCGAACGCTTCCAAGGAATGCGCATGCATCAAATAGTGGTAGTTGAATAGATCATCTTCAATTTTGTTGATACTAGTATACAGATCATTCCGAGTATCCGAGAAGGAATCCTTGTCCACGTAAAAATCGGCCCCTAGCAAATCTTGTATTTTGGCATAATTATCGGAGGAAAGCTGCTTATATGTACCTCCGAAATCTGCTTTTAAGTTCTCAAATAATGCCAAATTTCCATTGGTGTGGATCGTAAATTGTTTATCATCGGTGGTATCATCATATAGCAAGTATGCAGCCCCATCCTGATTTGCGATATATGCTCGGTCCCAACGCAGTTGAGGATTATGTAAAAAGCCTTCCCTTGCATTTTTGGCACTAATAAAATTGGCCCCAATCGGACTATTAATATAGTAGCTCGGTAAATATCCATAATA
>JALHST010000302.1 GCA_022865355.1 Maribacter sp.
TCTTTACAGTATGTCAATGAACATCTTCAAAAAAAAGGGACCCTAAAGGCCGCCCTTCAACGCTTATTTACATCACCATTTTACCAATCCTCGTCCCGTAAGCGGGTGCAAATATAAGATGGTTTTTTTGCTTACACAATACATACATCAAATTTTTTGAAAAGCTTATGAAAAAAGTTTTTAAACTATTGACTATCAAACGATAAGGGGTGAATATTTTTTTTTGCAGGGAGAAGTACAACCCGCCTTTTTTAGGGCTTGCAATTATATATATTGAGGGAAGCTATTAATACCCAGTGGTTTCCATGTCAAGATTCACGTATCAATGCAAAAACGCTAAACATTCTAGGAAAAGAAATTCCATACCAATCCAAAACGTATGACAAAGTCGCGATAGGGATAACCGGGAGCAGCATAATAATTACGTTTTCCGAACCCGGAATTAAAATGTTCGGCCTTTAAATAGATCCGGGTTTGTTTAACCCGCGCGTTGATAAAAAAATCGAACATGGGATACCCTCCCAGTTTTTCGGCATCCTGCACATAGAATTCAGAAAGCAAAGGATTATAGGCATCCATGTAATAGGAGGTAAAATATTTAAAAGTAATACCGGTCTGTAGGTACATCGCTTTTTTGAAAACATCCGATGAATAGTATAACGTATTGCGGGTAACGATTTGCGGCACGTTTAACACATTGTTGGTTTGGTTAACAACCTGATATAGTATCGTATTGTTCAAGGCAAATGCACCCAATCGGAATTCCTTGGCATATTTGAGCTTTAAATGATTGATACTATTTTTTTCCTGGTAAGGACGCACGCTCGCTTCTTCTTTTCCCACCTCGATCGGAATGTCGGGTGCCGAAGTAAAATACGTGTAATTGCCAAGTCGGGAATATTTGGCCGTTATACTTCCCCACAAATTCGAATCCAGCATAAATTGTAGACTGTTAACACTTTGTTTTTGAAACGTGTCTGTATTCTGCCAATTGTATTGCGTATAGTCACTTTGATATAGAAGAATATTAAAATCGGGCATGCGCGAGAGTGAAAATAAGGTCACTTTGATCGTATTGGCCTCGTTGATGCGATAACCGGCCGAGGCATTTAGGATACTACCGGTGAGGCTGCCTGAAACCTTATATTTAAATCCTCCGTCGATCTTGAATCCTCCTATTTGTTTTTTATAATCCGCACCGATGGCAACCTCGGTTCCTTTGAGTTGATTTTGAATTTGTTGTGTATCGGTTATAATCTTGCTATTGAAAAAGTAATTATAGTTGAGGAGGCTTATATTTCCCCGCAATCTTCCAAGTATGGCATTGTAAAATTCGACATTGAATTCATTGTGCATGGTCTTTAGATTTGCCCTATCATAGATCGCCGGGAGTAAGGCATCCCCAAAATAGGGATTGGCTGCGGTCTGGGTATACAATTGGTATTTGGTCTCATAATTAAATTGATGTCCTAGGGCCAATGAGGTCTTCTCAACAAGCGATGAGTCTTTGTTCTTTTTGATCAATTTATATTGATGGTCGAAGAAATAACGCTTGCCCAATAGTTTATTGTCTGCATCGGTAAAACGCACATCGATCCTAGATCGATCCCTAAATTCTGATTCCCCCGACTCGAATTGGATCGGGTTGGGCAAACCGCCATTTTCTTCGGTATCTATATTTTGGGCAGCAATGTGGGCCCTTAGATTATAGCGCTTATTTTTGGTCTCATAGTTCAAAGTAGTTCTAAAATTTCCCGATTGTGCCTGATTGAATTGATATTTTCCAAAAGATCGGAAACCCTTATAGGCAATTGAAAAGTTGAATCTACGCGAAGTGTTAAAGGTCAACAGGGCATCCAACAGTTGACCTTTTTCAAAAGTCGTTTTAAAAAAAAGGTCAGTCATAGGGGTTGCCACATTGTAGTAATTTATATCCTCTACTTCCATATAATTAAAATGCTTGGCTTTGGCCCCCAAAACAGGATACATAGTGGTACTCTCAAAATTTACACCCAATTTGTTATAGGGTTGGCCCACATTAGAAAAAGGCATCAATTCAAAGACATCTCTTCTTATATAATTGTAGGCATACTCTTTTTGAATGGTTTGTGTGGTATCTAAAAAGGTAGTATCCCGGGCATAGGATATAATTTTATAGTCTTTGATACTTACTTTTTCAACTGCGACTTGCTTTCCTGTCTCCTTTGATTTCCGGGCAATTTTTTTGGCGAGATCTGAAGAATCCAATTGTTTGGACCTTGATATCGAATCTTGCTGGGAAAACAGCGGTGCGCTCAGGAAAAACAAAAGCAATGGGAGGAAATATCTCATTTATAGGTATAACTCGCACAAAGTTAATTTTTTTGTTCCTAATTAAATGTGAAAGTTTTACGACCCGCACCACTTCTCCAGAATGCCCAATTAGTCGGAGTATTCGCAATTCGCCACATTTAAATTATCTTCGTTCTCATCAAAACCCCAATGCAGTGCTCAAGCGATTTCATGTTTTGGTCGATGAAGTTGGAACCGATGAAGCCGGTCGTGGTTGTCTGGCTGGCCCGGTGACCGCTGCGGCACTCATACTTCCCTCTGATTTCAGGAACGAAATGCTGAACGATTCCAAACTATTGTCTGAAAACAAACGATCTATACTGCGACCCATAATAGAAAACAGTTGCATACGCTTTGGTGTTGCACATGTATTTCCAAGAAAAATAGACGAAATAAATATTCTGAACGCCTCAATTTTAGCCATGCACCGAGCCATTGAACAATTGGGGGCCATTCCAAAGTTCATCATTGTAGACGGAAATCGCTTCAAGCCTTTTTTGGATGTGCCCTATGAATGCATAATTCAAGGTGACCGTAAATACATGACTATCGCGGCCGCTTCAGTATTGGCAAAAACACATCGCGATACCTACATGGAGGAATTACATAAAAAATATCCCATGTACAATTGGAAGAGAAACAAGGGTTATCCTACCAAGGAGCACCGTGAGGCCATTCGAAAATATGGTATTACGGAGCATCATAGAAAAAGTTTTAGACAACTGCCCGAGCAATTGGCCTTGAATTTATAATACCCTAAATTTACGTGAAAATTTTTTGTATGAAATTCAAATTGCTGGTGTTACTCGCCCTACTTTTTTGTTTCGGTTGTGAAAAGGAAAACAAGTTCCCTTCCAGTTTATTAGACTTTGTTCCAAAGGATCCCATCGCAATCATCAAAATCAACAACCTTCTTGACTTTAAAGAGGCACTTGCTGCAAATGAGTTTCTTTCAAAAATAAAGTCAATGGGGGTTTACCAGTCCATTTTTACAAAAGTTAAAAATCTGGACTACCTAGTACCTCAATCAGAAAGTATCCTCGTATTTTCAAATCTTGACAAGAACGATCTCGAATTTGTTTTTATTACTAAAGATCACCCCAAGCTAATAGATCTTGATAAAGTGCCAAATAAAACCGTTGAGAGAATTGCCTATGAAAACTACACATTTGATCAATACAAAATTGATGGTGCTGCTTTTTACGGCACCAAAGTAGATGATATAAGAATTTTTAGCTCATCCCAGGCCCTACTTGAAAATCTTTCGAACAACTTAGATACCCCGTGGCGTTCGAACACTTTGGCACGGCTCTATGAAACCGCCAATGACACGAAATCGGCATCTATTTTTATCAATTTAAAAAAGGGCGATGCGGCATTGTCGTCTTTATGGATAGATTCTTCAAAATTCGCTACTTCAAAATTTGCCGATTGGATTTCGGTCGATGTTGGTTTAGGGGAGGAGTATTTACAACTCAATGGTATTGCAATTGCTAGTGACTCAATCAAAAATTATGTAAACCTATTCAGAAAAACAAGGCCATTGATCAATACTACCGCCTCTTTTGCCCCTTTCAATGCCAATGCCATCGCTTCTTATACATTTGACGCGTATGACCAATTTTCAGAAAACCAGCAAAAATATTTGGAACGGGAAATTCCGATGGATTCACTTTTTAATACCGTTGAGGAAATTGGCTTTATTTATCTCAACGATGAAAAAATCGTTGTTCTCAACACCTATGGATCCGAGAATATTGCCGACTATCTGTTGGGGATAAAAAAAGCCGGTTCTATATACTTAGACAATGAAATTCTGGAGTTGGGATACCTTGACTTTTTTAAAAATTCACTATATCCCGTGATTGATGATTTTATCCCCAACTTTTGCACCATCCTGGATAATGCCTTCATCTTTTCCGAGAATAAAGAGTCATTGCAAACGCTCATAAGCAATTATAAAAATGGATCGACCTTCGACAAAACAAGCTTGTTCAGTGTTGCTATGGAGTCTTTGGCCTCTGAATCTACTTTTCTATTTATTTCAAACTCCGAAGGGGTCGAATCGATGTCTAAAAAATATTTTAAGGAGGAGTTGCCTGCGGATATTAAAAAATCGGATGTTTCCAAATTTGTTTTTGGCACCCAATTAATATCCGATGAGGATTTTTATCATACCAATACTGTTATCCAAAAAATTGAAAAAGAGGCGCGCACCCTGCAGGTTTCTCCCGTATTTACCTTACAATTGGAAAATGATCTGGCAAGCAACCCACAATTTGTTATCAATCATATTACGAACAAAAAAGAAATTGTGGTGCAGGACGTGGCCAATATGCTATACCTGATTTCCGCGGATGGTAAAATCATTTGGAAAAAACAATTGGAAGGCAGTATTCAAGGGCACATTCAACAGGTTGATATTTTCAAAAATGGCCGTCTACAATTAGCCTTCACAACAGACCATCAATTTTTGATTTTAGATCGAAACGGAAAGGAAGTGAACCCTTTCACCTTTTCATATGAAGGCGGTAATCTAAATCCGCTGGCTGTCTTTGATTACGAAGGAAAGAAAGAGTATCGATTTGTGGTCACCCAAGGTGAAAAAGTCTTTATGTACAATAACAAAGGCACGATTGTACGAGGCTTTAAATATACCCGTGCCGAAAAACCAATATTGGGTGCACCGCAACATTTTGTCATTGGGAATCGGGATTATTTAGTGTTCCGGTTAGCCGATGGAAGTTTAAAAATATTAAATAGGGTGGGCAATGTTCGATCGAAGGTGAATGAAAAAATCGATTTTTCGGAGAATAAAATGTATCAATACACCAATAAGTTCATCATGACTGACAAAAAAGGGATGCTATATCTAATCGATACCAAAGGCAAACTTAGCATGACCAATCTAAATCTCAACAAAGATCATGGTATAGATGCCACCAGCAATACCTTGGTATATATGAATGACAACACGTTAAGCATTAAGGGGAAAAAGTTGGAACTTGAATTAGGGGTCTACACAAAACCCCAAATTTTTTATATACATGATAAGATTTATGTTAGCGTTACTGATATACAAAATCAAAAAATATATCTTTTTGACAGTCAAGCGAAATCGATTCCGAACTTTCCGGTATATGGCACTTCGGTCATCGACATGGCCGATGTGAATAATGATCGAAAATTCGAATTAGTGGCCAAGGACCAGGACAATTCAATTATTGTATATAAGATGCGCTAAAGCCCAATTTTGACCGATTATACAACTATGCGCACCAGTTGTACAATTATGCCCATTAGGTGGTATTTTTTTCTACTATCTTCAAGGGTATCCCGAATATACAAGAGCCATTACCCCAAACAAATTGCCCGGCAATATTCTCGATATCCCATAGTCGGATACATTTGATAATTCGTTAAATTTAGATTGTATTTAAAATTGTTTACTATGAAGACTTTCGGCAAATCGATTCGAATTCTTTTGACTTTTTTTATCGTTGGATATGCAGGCAATGTAAACGCACAACTCCTCAAAAGACTTGGCGAAAGGGCGGAAGATGCTGCCCAAAGAACGGTTGAACGACGTGTGGAAAAGGAGACCCAGGAAAAAACGGATCAGGCCCTGGACAGTATATTGGAACCAAGCAAAAAAGAGCAGCCTAATAAAAACCCAAATCCTCCGAGCGATCGTCCCAGCGAAAAACGAAGCAATCAAGAATCTGCGGAGAAAAATAACGGGAATAATGAAGCGGCTGTGTCATCTGGCCAAGAAAGTCCTAAGTCAATCACGGTCTATAGTAAATTCGATTATGTGCCCGGGGATCAGCTTTTATTCTTCGATGATTTCGCCAACGATTTTGTTGGGGATTTTCCTGCCAAATGGGACACTAATGGCAATGGGGAAGTGGTCACGGTTGGGGAATCTTCTGAAAAATGGTTCGAACTAAAATCAAAAAGCGCCTATTATCCAGACATTGGCGATCTTCCGCAGGACTTTACTATTGAGTTTGATTTTATGGTCCTGGGTATAGACAAGAACTCTTCGAGCACTGCCAGCCTCATTCTAAACCTCAGGGATAATAATTCGTACGATTGGTACAATACCGACAAAAATGGGATAAGGGTGTCTTTACCCTTATGCCAATATATCGATTCGGACATTCGTGTATGGAACAGTATTAACGGTGAATCGACCATCAACAACTTGGTAGAAACCGATATCAGGGAAATAGTACTTGACAAGCCGCACATTTCGATTGCCGTTAACGGGACGCGATTTCGTTTATGGATAAACGAGACAAAATATTTAGACCTTCCTAAACTTGTGCCAAACGATCTCTTGAATTATGTCCGTTTCGATTTAGAGGGCCTAGAGGATGGCAAAGATCGATTGTTCATTAAAAATCTAAAGATTGCAGGGGGCGGTATTGATCTTCGCAAAAAGCTGATTGCAGATGGCAAGGTTTCAACGAATGGAATTCTCTTTGATAGCGGTTCGGCCAACTTACAACCGCAATCAATGGGAATCATTCGTCAAATATACCAGGTACTTGAGCAGGAAAAGGGAATGAAGCTTAAAATTGTAGGGCACACAGATGCCGATGGGAACGATGCTACTAATATGGAGCTTTCCAAAAAACGGGCAGACGCCGTGAAAAGTGCCTTGGTATCCGTGTATGGTATAAAACCCGACCGATTGATCTCTGAAGGGAAAGGCGAATCGGAGCCAGTGGGAGATAATTCCACCCTCGATGGAAAAGCCCAAAATAGGAGGGTTGAGTTTATCAAACGGTAAGCAGTAGCAATAGCAGCACCAGTAACAGTAACTGTAATTAAAATTACTTTTTCGGAAAATCCGATAGGTAACGCATATCAAAACAAACAAAATAACACCATAAAAATGAACAGAATTCTAATTCCTTTTTTCGTAATCTGCTGCCTAGGCATGCAATCATTAGAGGCCCAAAACAACTGTAGCA
>JALHST010000303.1 GCA_022865355.1 Maribacter sp.
AAACCTATATTTTGCCGGACAAATTAATGGCACGACGGGCTACGAGGAAGCTGCCTCCCAGGGGTTGATGGCGGGGATCAATGCACATCAAAAATTGAACGAACAAGATCCATTTGTTTTAAAAAGAGATGAAGCGTATATCGGAGTGCTCATTGACGATTTAATTACCAAAGGCACTGAAGAACCCTATAGAATGTTTACTTCGCGGGCCGAATACAGAACCTTATTGCGGCAAGATAATGCCGATTTGCGATTGACGCCGAAGGGCTTTGAAATTGGCTTGGCGACGGAAGTTCGTGTACGGCGCATGGAACAAAAAAGAGAAAAATCGAATTCGTTCGTAGATTTTTTTAAGGAAACAAGTGTTTTGCCTGAAGATATTAATCCCATCTTGGAAAGCATTGATTCTGCCTTGGTTAAACAATCGGATAAGATGTTTAAGGTTTTTTCGCGCCCTAGGGTGACCATGCACCATATGCTTCAGCTTGATTCGGTCTCGACCTTCGTACAAGAAAACGAGCTTGACAGGGAAGTCATGGAACAGGCCGAAGTTCAGGTAAAATATTCGGGATACATTGCTAAAGAAAAAATAAATGCCGATAAGTTGCATCGCCTGGAGAACGTAAAGATTCCGACAAATTTTGATTATTCAAAACTAAAATCCCTTTCGTATGAAGCACGAGAGAAATTAAAGGCCATTCAACCCGTAACGATCTCTCAGGCTTCAAGAATAAGCGGTGTGTCCCCTGCTGATATAAGTGTCTTGTTGGTGTTTTTAGGAAGATAAGTTCAATTGTTCCACGTGGAACAATCTAAAATACCTTGTACTTCGAAGTCGATTTCAGCATCCTAGGCAGTTCCTGGGACTGTGCCTTTGAGCTCCGAAATTCTATTAGTGGTCATCATTTTAAAGTACCTTAGCAATTCCAAAAACGATATCCCAGGAACTACCAATACGAATGAAAGTATATTTAAAGACCAAGGACTATGCATTTTCGGGGGAAGAATTCGAACTCCTCTGTGATGAAGGTTTGCAGATGCTCATAACAAAACCCGTTCCTGGAAATCTCGACGCATACTACCAAAGCGATTCTTATATTTCTCATAGCGACGCTCGTAAAACTATCGGTGAGAAATTGTATCAGACCGTAAAGAAATTCAATCTTTATAAAAAAGTGCGAATCATCAATACCTTTGCGAATGACAATAGGACCCTTTTGGATGTTGGGGCGGGTACGGGCGATTTTTTAGTGGCGGCAAAAAAACAAGGATGGCATATTACAGGGATAGAACCAAATCAAGTGGCTCGAGCAAGGGCGGCTAATAAAAATGTCTCGCTGGTATCCTCCTTTGATTTCTTGAAGAATGATAAATTTCAAGTCATAACCCTTTGGCATGTTTTGGAACATGTTCCAGATTTGGAACTTCAAATTGCAAGACTGATCCGCCATTTGGAACCCGACGGTACCTTGGTAATAGCGGTACCAAATTATAAATCCTTTGATGCTTCCTATTATAAAAAGTATTGGGCCGCCTATGATGTACCAAGACATCTTTGGCATTTTTCAAAAGCATCCATAAAATTGCTTTTTTCAAATCATGCCATGACAGTTGTGAAGGTCCTTCCATTAATTTTTGATGCTTATTATGTCGCTTTGCTATCTGAGCAATATAAATCGGGCAAACAGAATTTTTTGAAGGCGTTTTTGATAGGGGCGCGGTCTAATCTTGCTGCTTGGAGGAGCAAGGAGTATTCCTCTTTGATTTATATCTTAAAAAGGAACCAAAATCATTTTTAAGGCCGTTTCCCGAAGTTTCTTCTCAAGGGGCATGGGTTACTATTCCTTGTAAAATTTCGTCTCGATTTCGGGATTGTACGATATAATTTTTAATAGAAAATGACTATGATGAAGTAAATCGCGTATAGTAATTTTCTATATCAAATATGGGGTGCCGCACTTTTTTTGGACGGCAGAGGTAAAGATTTAATTTGGGCAACGAGGCAGCAAAAAAATAGTTCTCATATTTTGAAAAAGCTTTACTACTTTTGCGCAACCAAAAAATAAACCGGGACAAAATCCGGTTTACGCAAATAAAACAAAAAGAAATGAAAAATTTAATATGGGTCATAAGCGTGTTGATCATGTCAGCGTGCCAACAGCAAAAAATAGGATACGTCGATAATGTGAAATTGATGGACGATTATAAGGAAAAGGTCGATGTAGAGGCAAAATTCAAGACCAAGGCGGAAGCGTTGGCAAAAAAGAGGGATAGTATTTCACAGACCTTTCAAATAGAAGCGCAGGTTTTTCAAGCCAAGGCACAAAAAATGGCACCGGAAAAGGCGCAGGAGGAATATGGAAAAATACAGCAGAGAGGGCAATTTATTGGCCAACAATTGCAAATGGAAGACCAACAGTTACAAGCATCCGGACAAACTGAGATGGATAGCATCGTGAGTAAGGTAAAGCGCGAGATCAAGGCGTACGGTAAGGCGAATGGCTACAACTACATCCTAGGCGGCGGCGATGGCGGAAGTGTACTGTATGGCACCGAGGCCGATGATCTGACCGAGGAAATAGTCAAAATTCTAAACGAGAAGTATAAAAACTAGCTACGTTTAATTTACGAAGGGAAGGCCTCAATACCACATTGAGGCTTTTTTTATTTATGCCTGCAATAGAAAGACCAAAAAAATGGCAGGTATAAAATAGACTGCAACGGTCTTTGCCCCTTCATAGTCCTTGGCCATTCGTTGGCCGAATAGGAGCATCAAGAGGGAAACGCAAGCCATAATGGCGCCGTAAAAGGCCAAGGTAGTCTTGTCCATTAGCAATAGTTGGTATAGACCGACCGCACACAATATACCTGAAATCATTTCAGATAGAAGAACTGTAGCCAATAAAATGGGAACGAAACGCTTTAAGGGAGTATCAGAAAAATGATCTTTTAACCACGACAGATTTCCATACCAATCAAAAATTTTATCAATGCCGCTTTGAAGAAATGTAATGATCAAAAATAGCAGCAAAAGTAATTCTGTGGCATTCGCAAAAATGGATTCCATTTTAAAAAATTTAGGCTGCTTTTGTATGTAGCAATCGTGTTAATTTTATAGACAGGTCGGTCAATATCAATCTTGAATTGCCATTTCGTTCAATGTGGAACATAGCATCCTCAAGTTCTTGTACTATGGCTATAACATTATTTTCATGCACAAAGGCAGCAAATTTATCTAATTGAAAGCCATCGACATGTATCTGCATATGGGCAAGGTTTTCAGCGCCGAAATTAATTAACATGGCCTGTCGAATGGCCATCAAACAATACTGTATAAATTTCTTCTGTGTTTCCCTTCCGGTTTTGGCCACCTCTTCACTCCAAAGGATCAAATCATGGATGGCGGCCTTATTTCCCTTCGCTTTGAAGGCACTTCGAACCCATTGAATAAACCATTTTTCAAATACCAGATCTTCAGAATCACGATTCATCATTTCCAAGGCCTTGTTGAAATTCCCATCGGCTTCGTGGGCCAAACGGAGCGCTTCCTTTCGCGAAATGCCTTTTTCTACTAGGGCCTCGGTAATGGCATCCTCGGCCAATGGCGGAAATTGAAGAATTTGACACCGAGAGCGAATGGTCTGTAACATTTGCTCTTCATCTTGGGCGAGAAGGAGAAAAACGGTTTTGTTCGGAGGTTCCTCGAGTAGCTTCAAAAGTTTGTTAGAGGCCGCAGTATTCATTTTTTCGGCCATCCAAATGATCATTACTTTGTAACCGCCTTCATACGCCTTTAAGGATAATTTTTTCACGATATCTTGCGCCTCATCTACCCCGATTTGCCCTTGTTTGTTATCAATGCCGATCAAGCGATACCAATCGAAGAGATTTCCATACGGCTGTTCCTTTAGAAATTGGCGCCATTCTTCCATATAATGATTACTGACGGCATGACTTTTTATTTTATCCGAATTTGCTACCGGAAAGGCAAAATGTAGATCTGGATGTGAAAGTGATTTGAATTTCGTATTACAGGCGGTATTTCCCTCTGAATTTTCACTATTGCGATTGCCACAAACTATATAACGGGCGTAGGCAAGTGCCATGGGCAAGGTGCCTGAACCTTCGGGCCCTACAAACATTTGGGCATGGGGAATACGGCCCGCATCGGCACTGAAGGTCAAATGGGTCTTAATGTGGGTCAGACCAATGATGTCTTTGAACAGCATAGGTCAAAGATAAGTTTTTTAGTACAACATGAACCTTCGTAATGATTTTCAAGCTTCTAGATACTAGCGGGCGCGGAAATCGATTCAGGCAGAATACGGCAAATGAATCAAATTAAGCTAGAAGTATTTGCATGATACCAACAATAATCGCAAATAAATGCCATGACCCACTTCGTGGCCAGCTAGGAAATATTTACATTTGCGATTCTCCAAAACATTTCGAACATGAAGACTATCGACGATTTTAATTTTGAGAATAAAAAAGCATTGATCCGAGTTGATTTTAATGTTCCTTTGGATGCTACATTTAAGGTCACTGACACCAATCGCATCGAGGCAGCAAAGCCTACGATCATCAAAATATTGGAAGATGGGGGGAGCGCCATTTTAATGAGCCATCTCGGCCGTCCTGACGGTCTGCGAAATCCTGATTTGTCATTAAAACATATCCTTGCGACGGTTTCGGATGTTATAGGGGTACAGGTTAAATTTGTGTCTGATTGTATCGGGGAAGAAGCAGAGAAAGCCGCTGCCGTTCTTCAACCGGGGGAAATACTGCTTTTAGAGAATTTACGCTTCCATTCGGAAGAAGAAAACGGCGACATACACTTTGCCGAACAACTCTCCAAACTGGGCGACATCTACGTGAACGATGCCTTCGGAACAGCGCATCGGGCGCATGCATCCACGACCATTGTGGCACAATTCTTTCCCCAAAAAAAATGTTTTGGATATTTGATGGCGAAAGAGATCGATGCGCTTGAAAAAGTAATGCGCACGGGCAAAAAACCTGTGTTGGCCATTTTGGGAGGGGCAAAAGTTTCGTCCAAAATCACAATTATTGAAAATATTCTTGATAAGGTCGATGACTTGATTATTGGCGGGGGGATGACATTTACCTTCGTAAAGGCCAAAGGGGGCAAGGTGGGCGATTCGATTTGCGAGGATGACAAAATGCCCCTTGCCCTGGAAATTCTCGAAAAAGCTGAAAAAAAGGGGGTCAAAGTACATATACCGGTCGATGTGATCGCGGCCAATGCATTTTCAAATGATGCCGATACCAAAGTAGTCGATGTAGATAAAATACCCGATGGTTGGCAAGGGTTGGACGCAGGCCCCAAAACCTTGGAAAATTTCAAAAAAATAATCTTAGGATCCCACACGATTTTATGGAACGGCCCTGTAGGGGTTTTTGAAATGCCGCGTTTTGCGAAAGGCACCATTGCAGTTGGGAACTATATAATTGAAGCGACTGAGAAAGGGGCGTTTTCCCTTGTTGGGGGAGGAGATTCCGTTGCCGCCGTGAAGCAATTTGGTTTTGAGGATCAGGTAAGTTATGTGTCAACGGGTGGCGGGGCGATGTTAGAAAGCCTGGAGGGAAAAACCCTCCCGGGAATCGCTGCAATAATCGAGGATTAAAGACGTTATCGATTAACAGCCGAAGCAGTATTTAAAGCGATTATATTTTTCAGTTTCCAAAAAAATGACGATTTTAGTCTGCCCTGCTCAAAATTATTTCTAGGTACATGACAGCAAAAAGAATCAGTTTTTTCAGTTTATCCCTTACCTTATTATTCGCCCTCCCAATAGTGGCGCAGGAAAACGATTCAATTCCCGATCGAATCGGCGAGTTCAATACGAGTCCCGTGGATACATTAACGATGGACATGGAAGGGGTTGAACAGATGGATTTGATGGACGATGATCTTGAAAATATTGCGCTCGTACTTAGCAAGGAAAGCGGGAAAAGCAAATACAACCTTCGCGATCAACCCCTAGCATCAAAATATGACAGTCTTTGGATGAAGGAATTATACGAAAACGCCTCCGCCTTTGACGAAATGTATGACGAAATCACCAAATTGGAAATCAAGGAAGATTCTTTGTCCGATGCCCTTTATGTTTACGATTTACCTACCGACACATTAAAGGCCAGATTGGCTAAACTAAACCAAAAGACCCCGTTTAATGTAGCCTATAATCCCTCTTTGGAAAATGTGATCAAGTCATTTTTGACGCGCAAAAGGCCACTTATGAGACGCATGTTGACCGTAAGTCAATTTTATTTTCCACTTTTCGAACAACAATTAGACAACCATGACATTCCCTTGGAGATGAAATATCTTTCCATTGTTGAATCGGCTTTGAACCCCAGGGCAAAATCACGGGTAGGGGCTACTGGGCTTTGGCAGTTTATGTATGGCACGGGAAAGATGTACCAATTAGATGTCAATAGTTATGTAGATGAACGTAGCGACCCAATTAAATCTACTGATGCGGCCTGTAAATATTTAGCGAAATTATATGAAATATTTGGCGATTGGGATTTGGCCCTAGCGGCCTATAACTCTGGCCCCGGCAATGTGAACAAGGCCATAAGAAGATCCGGGGGGTATAAGAACTATTGGAACATTCGTCGAAATTTACCACGGGAAACAGCGGGGTATGTCCCGGCCTTCCTAGCAACCATGTATTTGTTCGAATATGCCAAAGAACATGGGTTAAAGGGCACAAAGGTAGACCGACCCTATTTTGAGACCGATACCGTTCATGTAAAAAGTTTGATAACATTTGACCAGATTTCCGAGTTGGTCGGCATAAGCATCGAGGATTTGAAAGTATTAAATCCGTCCTATAAATTAAATGTTATTCCGTATGTAGATGGTAAGGAGTATTCATTGCGACTCCCAAGGGCAGAATTGGGAAAATTTGTAGCGAATGAAACCCAGATTTATGCACATGTTGAAAAAGAATTAGCGAGTAAGGAAAGTCCGCTACCACAATTGGTCAAACAAGCCGAGGAGGATAGAATTCGCTATAAAGTTCGCAGTGGGGACTTTTTGGGTCGCATCGCCGAAAGATACGGTGTTGGGGTAAACCAAATAAAACAATGGAATGGCCTGCGTAATAATGATCTTCGTGTGGGTCAACGATTGACCATTTATCCAAGAAATGGGGGGCAAGCCATTGCAGCCGTTCAGAAAACGGCGCATACGGAATCCTCGAACAATCCGTCGATTCCAACGGGTGCCAAGGTACATACAGTACAAAGTGGGGACTCACTTTGGACGATATCCAGAAAATATCCTGGAATTAGTGTTGAAAATTTACGAGAATGGAACGGTATTAGCGGTAGCAAGCTACAACCGGGCACAAAATTAAAGTTGTGCAATTGTTCATCGTAAACCGAAAACACATATGAAAAATCTTGGAACACTACTATCACTACTTTTTTTCATTGCCATTTCCTGTAAAGACGGGACCAAGGAAAGCTATAAACCATCGTCAATTGGCGCGATAAATTCATTGACCGTAGTCATAGACAATGATTTATGGAAAGGAAAGGTCGGCGATAAAATACGGGAATATTTTGCTGCTCCAGCCATAGGGCTGACTTGGGACGAACCGTTGTTTACGATGAATCAAATACCTCCCAAAGTATTTTCGGGCTCGGTCCGCAATACGCGTTCCATTTTATTTGTTCAAGAAGATACCGTAGATATCGCCCATATCAAAACGAATTTATATGCCAACCCTCAAAAGATAGGCGTGATAAAAGGCCGAAACGAAGATGAAATAATAGAAAATATCGAAGCCAAGGCACCTGAAATTATCGACGAATTCAAAAACTTGGAAATCGAAGAGGCTCAAAAGAGATTTCTGAAGTCATTGAACAAGGAAAAAGTGTTGGAAGAGAAATTTGCAATTACCTTAAATTTCCCTTCGGCCTATAGAGTTGATAAACAAGAGGATAATTTTGTTTGGATTGCCCGAGAGATCCAAAAAGGAAATATGAACATTATTGCCTATGCGATACCCTACAAAACTTTTGAAAATGACACTTCGTTGGTACGGGATATTGTGAGAATGCGCGATTCTATTGGCGAGAAATATGTTCCAGGACCGGATGTGGTCGGTAAAATAACACACATGCGTACCGAACCGGCTTTTTCACCTTCGATATTCCAAACGAATATCGCCAAGCGAAAAGCAATTGAAGTCAGGGGTATTTGGGATATTAAAAATTACCCCATGGCAGGTCCGTTCCTAACCTATATAATTGACGATAAGCAAAACAATCGGAAATTGGTCATTGAGGGTTTTGTTTTTGCACCCGCTACCAACAAACGAGACGATATGTTTGAGTTAGAGGCCATTATGAAGACCGTACATTTTAAGGAGGTCCCTAAAGCCAAAGCACCTTAACGCAGACGATAAGAGATATATAAAAAAGCCGCTAGATTAGTTCTATTGGCTTATTTTTTGTTTTGGCGATCATGTTTGTCAATCGAATGCGAAGCCCGTAGACATTCTATAAATAAGCGCATAGGCTGCAAGGGCCAATAAAAAGAAACAAAACCAGGAAAAGACCTTAAAATACTTATTAAGCAACCGATAGGTCCAATCTTTGAAAGCTTCAACATAAATTTCCTTAATGAGTAGTAATTTCCTCATACACCTGACTTTTTAAGTTAATTAGAAGACAAAGAACCGGCTTTAAATTTTCAATGTTCAATTTTTTGGACAAACGGTTCAAAACGCTAGACGGCGTGCATAGTGCATTCGTTTTTTACAAGGTGACCAGGGTTAAATGCTTTGCTTCGACCTTTTTGGGCAGCAACCTTAAATAATATCTCGAATGTTTTGACCAATAGAGTTTACTGTCGGGCGCGATAAATAAGAGCTGCTTTTAAGGACTATCACAATAAAAAAAGGGAATAACAAAAAAACGCCTTGACAAGAAATCAAGGCGCCTTTTAATAGCTAGGTTGGTAGTTTTTAATCGAAAGCAAATCCAGTTGTGACCCTAAAAATGAAAGCGTAGAGCACAACTAGGAAACTGGCGAAACAGAACCAGGAAAATGCCTTAAAATACGATTTTATTAAGTGGTGCCCCAGGTTCTGAAAAGCTTCCAGGTAGATTTCTTTGATAAGCAATGTGGTTTTCATGGTATTTGGTTTTTAGTTATCTTGGTTATATATATAACTGTAAATTAAAGATTTAGGTATTTTACCGAGAAAGTTTGTTGTGTAAAGGGCTGCGGGCGAGGTCAAACTTCGAAATAAGTGAATTTGGTTTCAATTTTAGCCGCTTTACGCACACCTCAAACAGGGCATAAAAAAACTGTCGCCTTCATAAGGCGACAGTTTTAGTAAATATATCCTACTTTGGCGTTTGTTTAATCGCCCCTTAATTCTTTACGATAATAAATTCAGACCTACGGTTGAGGTAATGCTTGGCTTCAGTACATCGCACGCTGCCATTGCACTCATTCATAAGTCGGTCTTCACCATATCCTATGGCACTTTCAATTCGGTTGGGGGCGATTCCTTTCGAAATAATATAGTCACGTGTTGATTTAGCACGCTTATCGGAAAGGTATCTGTTATAGGCCTTTGTGCCTCTCGAATCGGTGTGCGACTCTATCTTGATAACCATATTCGGATATTCGTTCATGACGGCCACCAACTTGTCAAGTTCCTTAGAGGCATCCGGTCTGATATACGACTTATCAAAATCAAAGTGGATCATTTCGGTTTTTAACTTCTTGATTCCATCTTCGATCGCAATCATTTCTTCAAGTCTTTTCATCGAAACGGCAACATTTACGGTGTCGTTCTTGGTTGTGGTTACTGAAAGTTCTTCATCAAAGTAATTCTCATGTACCGTTTTTATGCTATACTTGGTATTGTCCAACAGATCTTCGAAAACAAAACTTCCGTCATCTGCCGTTTCTAGCTCCTTCAATTTTATATTATTTTCATCCAGAAGCTGCACGAGGGCATGGGGCATAATATCCCCCGTTACCAGCTCGGTTACCACGCCTGCAATGGCATTTTTATTTACAGGAATTTCGTCAATGACCAATTTTTTAAATGAATAGATATCGTCATCCCCTTTTCCGCCACGGCGATTGGAAGCAAAATACCCCTTTTGGGTCGCCTCATCGATGATATAGCTAAAATCGTCCTTATTGCTATTGATGGGCTGACCGGCATTGACCACTTCTTGAAATCCATTTTCATCATAGGCCGTTTCATATACATCAAGCCCACCCATACCACTATGTCCATCCGAGGAGAAATATAGCTTTTTGTCAGTGATAAAAGGGAACATTTCCTTGCGTTCGGTATTGATCTGAGGCCCGAGGTTTCTCGGATCCGAAAAACGATTGTTTCCGAGAACATCTACGACAAAAATATCGGTTTCACCAAGGCTACCGGGCATGTCTGAAACGAAGTACAACTTTTTTCCATCCGGACTTAGGGCAGGATGGCCTGTAGAATAGTCATCGCTATTAAAGGGAAGTTCACTAGCTTCTGTCCATTCACCATCCACTTTTCGGGACACATAAATTTTCAGGTTGTTGACCCCTTTTTTATCCCGCTTGAGTTTCTTGCCATAATTATTTCTGGTGAAATACATGGTATTGTTGTCCGGGGAAAATGTCACTGCGGCTTCGTGGTATTTGGTGTTTATCTTTTTTGAAAATTTGATAGCCTCCTTCAAGTCTTGTGATTCCTCGTTGATTTTCGCGACATATAAATCGAGATATGGCTGATCATTCCATTTATACCGTCTGGTATTAAAAATCGACGAATCCATGGCCGAAGCAAAAACAACCTGATCTTCTTTGAAAAACATTGGGGCAAAATCAGAGTATTGCGAATTTATGGCCATATTCTTGACGTCAAAATTCCCGACATTTTCCAAAAGGTTGTCCAAAACTACTTCCCTGCGGGCCGCGGTATTCCTACTGCCTGAATTTCCACTAGCTTGATCGAGTTTTTGTTTTCGGTCATATAAGCGCATTAGGCGTTTGGCTTTGGCATATCTTCCAGTTCCTTTAAGCGAATTGGCATATTTAAAAAGGTTGTCTGCCGACATATCGCTAGCACATTTGCTATACAGTAGGTCATACCAGTAATAGGCCCTTTCCATATTGGTATTAAAATAATGGGCATCGGCTACTTTCTGTATGATGTCATACGTATAATTACCTTCATCGTTTTTTAAGCCTTCCTCATATAATTTGGCTGCTTCTGCATACCACATCTTGTTGAAGTATTCATCAGCCTTTTGCATTAACTTACTTTTCCCCGGGGAATTCTGGGATTGATTTACCTCGGGTTCCTTGCGCAATTCGTTCAGTGTATTGAGCGATACCTCTTCAATAGGTACCGGTGCTTTGGTATTGGGTATTTCAATGTTCAAGATCCAGACAGGGTCTTTATATTTCCCCTCGAATTGATTGAGGCAGGCATCGATTGCTTGGCGCCAATCAAAACTGCGATACATATAGACATAGCTGTTATTGTTTTCAGGATTTAAGATAACACCTGAATCAAACCCCTTTCTTTTTAGTTTTTTGGCCGAAATCTTTGCGTTATTTTCGTTGCTATAAACACCGGCGATGACGTATTGTCCTGCTTCGACCCCTTCCATAGGGCCCACAGTCTTGAGGGCGATTTTATTTCTTTTGGCCATCGCTACCAGCGAATCGTTTTTAAAAATAGCTTTGGGGGGACTGTTGACACTTTTTAGGGCTGAGCCCTTCTCAATAGTGTTTAAAACCTTGTCGTGCACTTTCACCTCTCGGTTTTCTACGAATAATATCCAGACTTTTTGTGTATATTTTCCTTCAAATTTGCTAATACAGGGGGTAAGTACTTTTTGCCAATCTGAATTATGGTCTATGTACACATAATTTAATTGATTCTGAGGATTAAAAAGAATTTCTCCTGACAATCCGATTTTTTTCAATGCGGCAACCGACTTCCTGGCATTCCGCTGATCGCCAAAAACGCCCGCCACCACGTAAAAGCCGCTTGAGATTCCCGCAAGGTCGGTGGCTTTTCGATGTGCTATATTATTCTTTTTGGCTGCTTGTTCAAATTTCGTGTAGCGTATATCAGGGGAATTATCCTCGCCAGAATGGTCTGGAGTTGCATCCGAAGCCTTTATTTCATCGATGTTAAGCATCGAATGCAGGCCAAGGGCATACCCCTGATGGGTTCCATATCCTATAAAGAGTACAGAAATAAGGAGGCTTAAATGTTTTTTCATGTTAGGAGGGCTAGAAAGCACTTCGTGGTCACGGCGCCTAAAATGCCGTAAGCCAAATGTTCAAATGGTTACTTTATCAGTTTAAACGTCGAAAATACCCGTTCCAATGCAGGAAGTACACTTTTTGTTGTGAAATGGAGCAATTATGTTATGAAAATCAAGATTATAAAGGTCGTCGAAGAAAAATCGTAATTCTTATGGAAGTGTTTCAAAAATCATTCAAGAGGGATGATGGAGGATCTTAATAAAATACTAAAAGGTATATTATTAAGGTGACAACATAAAAAAGGCCCGTAATTACAGGCCTTATAAGAACAATATTCGAATTGTTAATCTTTTTTCTCTTCCAATTTGTCATCTTCTTTGGAAGCATCCTTAAATTCTTTGATTCCACTTCCAAGACCCCGCATCAGCTCAGGAATTTTCTTTCCGCCAAACAGTAATAAGACCACCAAGACAACAATTGCTATCTGCCAAGGCCCAACCGCCAAAAAAGTATGTAAGATTGTCATAGTTTATGATTTTATGGAAAACAAAGGTACTAAAAATCTTCATAGGTTGCTGTAATTATTAATGTCAACGAACTTATTTTATTTGTTCTCGTCAAGAATATGTATTTTTTCGTATTTATATTCTAAATCGATGGTGTTCCTGGATCGTTAAACATTTGAGAACTACCTTAAATTTCAATTCCATCCTTATCTTTGTAAACTATGGCCAAAAAGATAAAAAAACGAAAGGAAATTAAAAGGAAGCTTTTACATAAGTACCGTTTGGTTATCCTCAACGAAAGTACTTTTGAAGAAAAAATATCCTTTAAGCTCAGTAGGTTAAACGTTTTTGTCACCGGATCTTTATTTATAATCGGTCTTATCGGTCTTACCATTCTTTTGATCGCCTTTACGCCGCTTCGGGAGTACATCCCTGGATATTCGTCAACCAAACTGAAACAACAGGCTACCGAACTTACTTATAAAACCGATTCATTGGTAAGAACTTTAAATTATACCAATCGTTATTTAGATAATATTCGTATGGTATTGCGGGGCGATATTGAGAATAATCAAATGAATAGGGATTCGCTCTTTGAACAATTTAAGCTAGACCCTACTACCATAGATCTGACGCCCATAAAGCAGGATTCGCTTTTAAGGGCCGAGGTGGCTCTAGAAGACAAGTATAACCTCTTCGAGGGGTCGAATGAAAAGGCAGGTTTAGTGCTGTTTCCACCTATCAGTGGAACGGTTACCCAAACCTATGAACCCGAAAAAGGACATTTTGCAGTTGATGTGGTGGCCCCGCTCGATACTCCCATAAAAGCGGTTGCCAATGGCGTGGTTATTTTTTCGGAATGGACCGCAGATACAGGTTATGTAATCATTCTGGAGCACAAAGGCGGCTTGCTAAGTGTATATAAGCACAATGGTTCGTTGAACAAAGTGCAAGGCGATATCGTACGCACGGGCGAAGTGATAGCCTCCGTAGGAAATACGGGGGAATTGACCACGGGACCACACCTTCATTTCGAACTCTGGGACAATGGCACCCCAGTGAATCCGTTAGACTTCATTGATTTTAAATAGAAAGCATGTCCTTGAAGTCTATTGCCGCCAAAATTTTTGCCCGATACATAGCACAAAAAACCAGAAGATGGGCGGAACGTCCCATTGAAGCGCAGCAGAAGGTCTTCAAGACCTTGATTAAGAAAGCCGCCCATACCCAATTTGGGAAGGACCATGGTTTTGGGGAAATTAAATCACATGCCGATTTTATTAAAAGCGTACCTATAAGGGATTATGAGGCCTTAAGATCGTATGTGGGGAAAATTCTAGACGGCCAAAATGACATTCTATGGCCCGGCAAACCACTCTATCTTGCAAAAACCTCCGGAACTACTTCAGGAGTAAAGTACATTCCTATCACAAAGCCTTCCATAAAAAATCAGGTGGAAGCTTCACGAAATGCCATTCTGAGCTACATACATGAAACGGGACAAGCAGATTTTGTAGATGGCAAAATGATTTTTTTACAAGGAAGTCCTGCAATGCAAGAGAAAAATGGCATCAAGGTCGGGAGACTCTCCGGCATTTCGGCACATTATGTTCCCAACTATCTGCAGAAAAACCGTTTGCCCAGTTGGGATACCAATTGCATAACCGATTGGGAGATGAAAGTGAATACCATCGTCGCCGAGACGATGAATGAAAACATGACCGTAATCGCTGGCATCCCATCCTGGGTGCAAATGTATTTTGAAAAACTTCAACTCGCAACGGGGAAACCGGTAGGGGAATTGTTCAAAAATTTCCAATTGTTTATCTACGGGGGGGTTAATTTTGAACCA
>JALHST010000304.1 GCA_022865355.1 Maribacter sp.
GCAGGGAATATGAGGTGGTTTCCTTAGCTACCTGTGGAAATTATGGGGTTGCCGTGGCATTGGCCGCAAATTTGGCTGGAATGCAATGCAAAATCTATATCCCCGAATCGTATCACACCGATCGGATAGTGGAAATGGAAGCCTTGCAGGCCGAGATTCTTCGGTTGCCGGGCAGTTATGAAGAGGTCGTGGTGAAAAGTAGTGCATTAGCGGCAGAAAATGACTGGTACGATGCCAACCCCGGGGGCTCGAATACCCCCTTGCAGATTTCTGCCTACTCCCAGATTGCCTTTGAGATCTATGACGATTTAGGGGATGCCCCTAAATATTGTGCCGTACCGGTTTCGAATGGCACCTTGTTTGCTGGTATCTATAGGGGTTTTGTAAGTTTGTACAAAAGGGGGAAAACCTCAGGCATTCCAAAAATGATCGCCGCTTCTTCCTCAAGAAAAAATCCGATCGTACAATCGTTTCTTTTGGGGCTAGACCATTGCAAAGACTTGGATCCTGAGACCATTAAAGAAACCAAGTACAATGAACCCTTGATCAATTGGCATAGCTTTGATGGGGAGGAAGCCTTATATGCTTTGCGGGAGTCTGGGGGTCAAGCCTTTAATATAAGTGATAAGAAATTAAAGAATATGACCGCGATTTTGGCAAAAAAAGAGGGATTTCGAATACTGCCCGCCGCTACCGCAGGTCTAATCGCCTTGTTAGAAATGGATGAAACTTTGAATTTTGAACCTGGCCGGTTTGTCGCCGTACTGACTGCTAAAAACTAAAAATAAATGAAAAACTCGATCGATGGTAAGGCCCTTGTATATTGCGATGGTGCCTTTAACACCCCGAATGGAAAAACGGCACATGGCCTGGTTCGTTTTACGGAGCGCTATGAGGTGGTTGGCGTATTGGATGGCACCTATGCCGGGCAGGATGCAGGCCAAGTGTTAGACGGGAAGCCCAATGGTATCCGAATCTTCAAGGATATTGATCAAGCCACAGATGAACTATCAAAAACGGGTACTACTCCAGTCTCTTTAGTAATTGGTCTGGCGCCCGATGGCGGAAGACTGCCTAGCCAAGCGAAGGCTACCATTAAAAGAGCCCTGCAAATGGGTTGGAACGTTGATAGTGGCTTGCATGATTTTCTGACCAACGATAAAGAATTTGTAAAATTGGCGGAAGAAAAAAAATGTCGTATCCGAGACATTAGAAAGACCCCTGACAGGGATAAGCTACATTTCTTTACTGGGGATATCGAAAAGGTCGACTGCTTAAAATTGGCGGTTCTAGGTACCGACTCGGCCCTGGGCAAGCGAACTACCGCCTGGATAATCGTCCACGGCTTTCGACAGGCAGGTTTTAAGGCCGAAATGATCGGCACCGGACAAACCGCTTGGATGCAAGGGGCAAAATACAGTATGGTCATGGACAGCTGTATCAACGATTTTGTCTCAGGCGAAATCGAACATGCCATCGTAAGTGCCTTTAAAAATGAAGATCCCGATGTAATTGTCATAGAAGGGCAGGGGAGTTTAATGAATCCGGCTTACCCTGGCGGTTTCGAGATTTTGGCGGCAGGACGGCCCGATTTTGTCATCTTACAACACGCCCCAAAGCGTCTTGAATATGACGGTTTTCCGGGTTATAAAATGCATTCGCTCAAAGAACAGATCAATGCCATCGAAGTGATTTCAGGAAAAAAAGTAATCGCCATCACCGTGAATCACGAATTGATGCAAGACGACGCCGAAATTCATGAGGCCTGCAAAAATATTACTATGGAGACCAAATTACCGGCCTTTGATGTCCTGAAATTTGGTGCCAGTGAATTGATTTCCCTTTTAAAGGCCGAATTGAAATGACTTCGATTCGTTCCTTGGTGCATTTTTCAAAATTATCTGTTCACCAAATCGAAGTAGCTCCCACCAGGGTAAAGGCGAACTACACGATACTATCAAATGAGGGACATTCGATTACCAATGAACTTATTTATTCATACGACACGGTTTATTTTGACAAAAATAACGCCGAAGATGTCAATTTGGCTTCCATGATGCTAGCCCAGGTAGCATTGAATTACGGACTATTTTTCAAGTCCATTGAATTTGATGGGTTGTATGATGAAGTCGATAGGCGCTTCTTGAAGGATATGATGGAAAATACCTCGCGTGAAATTTTGGTAAATAAATTCCTTTGTAAAAATGAATTTTTAAAACCCCCTTTTGATGCCATTAAAGCGGAAAAACGAAAGCAATACACGGCGGCAACGATAAATTTTATCAATACCAATTATAACCATCTTAAAACCGACAAAAAGTCATCGGAAACCCAGGCTCCAATGCATCTGGACCAATATGCCATATTGAGCAGTGGCGGCAAGGATAGCTTGTTGACTTATGGGATTATTCGCGAATTTGGCGAGGCCCATCCTGTTTTTATCAACGAATCGGGACGTCATTGGTTTACAGCTGTCAATGCCCACAAATATTTTCAGGCGACCGAACCAAATACGGTGAAGCCTTGGTGCAACAGCGACCGAATTTTTAATTGGATGGCTAGACAAATGCCCTTTATTAAGGAAAATTTTCAAAACATACGGGCAGACATTTACCCCATACGATTATGGACAGTTGCCGTTTTCCTTTTCGGATCATTACCCGTAGTTCGTAAAAGAGCTATTGGAAATATATTGATCGGGGATGAATACGATACTACGGTAAAAGGAAATCATGAGGGCATCACCCATTATAATGCACTTTACGATCAAAGCAAGTATTTTGATAATGCCATGACTCGATATTATAAAAGGAAAGGATGGGGTGTTTTTCAATATTCAATATTAAGAAGCCTTTCTGAGTTACTGATCTTGAAAGTTTTGGTAAAACGGTATCCCGAACTCCAAAAACATCAAGTCTCCTGCCATGCCGCCCACGTGGAAGACGGAATAATGCGGCCTTGCGGTAATTGTGAAAAGTGCCGACGCATCGTAGGCATGCTTACTGCCTTAAACGAAGACCCTAAAAGATGTGGCTATACCGATGCTCAGATTGAAAAGTGCCTCAAGGCCCTTACCGAACATAGTGTTAAACAATTAGGGAGCGATGTGGCACATTTGTATTATCTTCTTGTGCAACAGAACCTAATCGAAAAAAATGAATATACCTTAAAACTGGCCAAGGAACATCCTGAGATCTTGAAGCTTCGATTCGATAACGAACGCAGTACACTAAGTGATTTGCCCATGCACATTAGAGAGCCTTTGTTGAAGATATTAACACATTATTCTGATGGTTGCGCGAGACTACAAGACCGAAAATGGCATACCTTCGTCTTAGGAAATGAAGATTTGAAAACTGCTCATTTTCTATCAAAAAAGGAATGAATATGCATAATAAAAAATCCAGCTTTCTGTGGGAACATTTTACATGGCCCGAAATCGAAGCCTATTTAAAAACGGTGGATACCGTTATCTTGCCTTGTGGCGCCATTGAGCAACATGGACCCCATTTGCCCGTCGATGTCGATTATTTTGATGCCAAATATATGGCCTTTAAAGTGGCCGAAGGATGTGAAGAACCCAAGCCACTGGTTCTTCCCCCAATCCCTTTTGGGGTTTCCTATCATCATGATGATTTCAAGGGAACCTTAAGCGTTACCAATGATGCCTTATCAAGATTTGTATATGATATCGGCATGAGTCTGGCAAAGAACGGTATTAAAAAAATAGTGATCCTCAATGGTCACGGGGATAATGCCCCCACGTTGAGCTATGCGGCCCAAATGATCAATAGGGATGCTAAAATTTTTGTTTGTGTGGATACAGGGGAAACCAGTGATATTGATTTGCTAAATCTCATAGATACCCCCAATGATGCGCACGCCGGAGAAATTGAGACCAGTACGACCTTGGCGCTCCGCCCTGATATGGTACAGATGGATAAGGCTGAAAATGAAACCTTAAAATTCGGAAGCAAATTCCTCGATTTTGATAATGAACGCAGCGTGAACTGGTACGTTCAGACCCATAAGATTTCAGAAAGCGGCATTATGGGCAATGCTACAAAAGCCACCAAGGAAAAAGGCGAAAAAATGTGGGAAATCATGATCCATAACATGGTTCGTTTTGTGGAATCGATCAAGAATACGCCTTTAGAAGATCTTTATCAAAGGCGGTATTGATGAAAATCACCCATATTTCCTATGAGCGGCTTGACTTGGCGTTATCCGAGCCGTATACCATTGCTTACGAGACCATCTCTAAGACGACCAACTTTATTCTTAAAATCGAAACTGACAGTAGCATAGTCGGCTATGGCTGTGCGGCTCCCGATGTTGTCGTAACCGGTGAAACGGCCGATGTTGTCGAAAGTGCCATCAACGATATGATTATTCCTTACCTAAAAGGAAAAGATCCCTTTACGTATGGACATATACTCTTAACACTCAAGAGTGTTTTGGACTTCCGATCGTCTGCATTGGCAATGGTCGATATTGCCATGCATGACATCATCTCTAGAAAGGCCGAGGTTCCATTGTATAAATATTTGGGCGGCTATCGGCAAAGCATAGCCACCAGTATTACCATTGGGATTTTATCTTTGGATGAGACGTTACGGCATGCGACCGATTTTGTGAAACAAGGTTTTTCCATATTAAAGATAAAAGGGGGCAGTAACCTACAGGAAGACATAGCCAAAATGCTTAAGATCAGGGAGAAATTTCCTGAAATAACGCTTCGTTTTGATGGAAACCAAGGCTATTCCGTGGAGGAATCCGTTACTTTCGTGAAGGAAACAACCACGGTAGGCATCGAGATTTTTGAACAGCCGACAAAGCTTGAGGGTGAGGAAAAATTGGGAGAAGTAACCGACCGGGTTCATATTCCTGTTATGGCCGATGAGAGTATCAAAACCTTGGCCGATGCCTTTCGTTTGGCACAGAACATGCACATCGATATGGTGAACATCAAATTGATGAAAGTAGGGGGCATCCTGGAAGGTATGCACATCAACTCAGTGGCCAAATCGGCCAATTTGGAAGCCATGGTAGGTTGCATCGATGAGTGTGCCCTTGGTATCTCTGCAGGATTGCATTTTGCCCTTTCCCGACCCAACATACAATTTGCCGATCTAGACGGTCATCTAGATATTCTTAATGATCCTTTCAAAGGCCTATTTACGATCGACAAAGGGGTTTTATATCCAACGGATAGCCCAGGACTGGGCAAAATAAAATTTTAAGCAAAAAGCAAAAAACTATGTTTACGGTTGAACCACAAAAATTTTCGACGATCCACGAACTTCCCAATGCGTGGAACGATCAAAATTATAAGGAACTGCTAGAACAAATGGACTTTGATGACATTTCTGGCATAGCTGTCAATGAATTGAAAGAAATGTGCATGATGTCGTTGACCGACAATGAACCGGCAGAGGCGGCTAAAATCGTATTGGAATACTTGTTTAAGGAACGACTGACCCCCGGACAAATTGACAATCTGTCGAATGAAATGTTAGATGAAAAGATGTGGGAAGAATACGCCGATCTTTCATTGCACGAAGAATTTTTTAATGCCGCCCAATTGCTATATGAAGCTTTCAATGGAAAATTTCCGCATCCCGAGGCTGTGCGA
>JALHST010000305.1 GCA_022865355.1 Maribacter sp.
CCTTTCTTTTTTTTGGCATTATGGCAGCTCGCACAGTTGTTGTACAATATCGGTTTTATCACATCTTCATAAAATTGTGCTTTTTGCCACGTACCATCATTCAATGCTATGGTCCTCTCTTCATAGATTTCGATACCAAGTGCTGATTTTACTTGGTTCGGCAGGGGTTCCACCAAATAATCCTCACCGTGTGTTATGCTTCCGCCCAAATGACCGGTAATTGTTATTAGAATAAAAAAAAGTACAGCAAGGACCGTAATCGGGATTTTTAACAACATCTCCATGCCTTTGAATACCTTACCCCGAGCATACATCAAGAAAGAGAAGAGGGCTGTAACGATTCCGGACCATAAATGCCATTTCACGGTGGCAAAGGCATATCCTTCCCCTTTATATTGAAGAAAACCTGTGATACAAGCCATAATCGCAAAGATGCCCGCCCATAAATAAATAAGAGGAATAAGGGTTTGGTAATCCTTTTTTTTACGGTCAAACCACTGTAATATCAAGGCAAGTACAATAAACCCAATGGGAAGATGAATGATGATAGGATGCAGACGGCCTAATAATTGTTTTATGACATCCATAGATCAGGCCAATATCTCTCGAATTATTTCTCCTTCAACATCGGTCAATCGAAATGGCCTTCCTTGAAATTTATAAGTGAACTTTTCGTGATCGAACCCGAGAAGGTGAAGCAAGGTCGCATGCACATCATGCACCGATACGCGGCCTTCAATTCCTGCAAATCCTATGTCATCGGTTTTTCCATGACAGGCACCCTTTTTGATGCCACCGCCGGCCATCCACATGGTAAACGCATCGCCATGGTGATCTCGACCTTTAAAGCCCATTTTTTTTCCTTCCCGGTTTTCCTGCATCGGGGTCCGGCCAAATTCACCACCCCAAACTACCAGGGTTTCCTCTAATAACCCCCTTTGTTTTAAATCGAGTAACAAAGCGGTCATGGGTCGGTCTATTTCCCTGCATTTGTTTCGAAGGCCAAGATCCACAGCATTGTCGTGATCGGTTCCGTGACTGTCCCAGCCCCAATCGAAAAGTTGTACAAACCGTACCCCTTGCTCCACGAGTTTTCGGGCCAACAGGCAATTGTTCGCAAACGATTCCTTGCCCGGTTCAACACCATACATTTCTTTGATACTATCAGGTTCATTGTTGATATTCATCACTTCGGGCACGGCAATTTGCATGCGGTAAGCCATTTCGTATTGGTTGATGCGCGCCAAGATTTCAGGATCGGCATATTTGGCGTATTCATCCTTATTGATTTGGTTAATGGCAACAATGGTCTGCTTTTTCAGGTCTCTTGTGATGCCTTCAGGGTCATCGATATACAAAACGGGATCCCCTTTTGACCGGCATTGCACCCCTTGATACACCGAAGGCAAAAACCCGCTTCCCCAGACGCTTTTACCGGCATCGGGGGTTTTTCCACCAGAGGTAAGGACGACAAAACCGGGGAGGTTTTGATTTTCGGAACCAAGACCATAGGTCACCCAAGAACCGATACTAGGCCTTCCCAACCTAGGGCTTCCGGTATGCATGAACAATTGTGCCGGACCATGGTTGAACTGATCGGTATGTACCGCCTTTAAAAAAGCGACCTCATCAACAACCTTTTTGAAATGTGGGAGGTTATCGGAAAGCCAATTGCCTGATTCACCGACTTGCGCAAATTCGGCCTGCGGTCCTAATAATTTAGGAGTCCCCCTTATAAAAGCGAATTTTTTGCCTTCCAAAAGCGATTGTGGACATGCCTGATCGTGTAATTTTCTCAGTTCGGGTTTGTAGTCGAACATTTCTAATTGTGAGGGCGCCCCTGCCATGTGTAGATAAATGATGTTCTTTACTTTTGGGCCAAAAGGAGGTGCTAGCGTGGCCAGCGGATTTAGGTCGCGCTCGGTCATGGTCACAATCGATTTTTTAGGGGATGTGCGAAGGGGGTCACATCCGATAAAGATCGAACCCAAGGCCAAACCGCCCATGCCGGTAGCGCATTGTTTGATAAAGTGCCTGCGGGTCTTGGCCTCCAGATCACGCGTTAGTTTCTCCCTGATCAACTTTTCATTCGTATCCATTAGGCCTTACTTAAAAATTCATCGAGGTTCATGATTGCATTGGCCACCACGGTCATGGCCGCCAATTTTGCGCTGGTTTCCTTCCCAAAATTTTGGAATGGCTTTTTCAAGTCCCCTGCATCATTGAATTCAGCGAGGGAGTTTAGGTACAATCGCTTGAGTACCTCCAATTTTTCAGGGGTAATCTTCGAATAGGTAGCTCTTTCATAACCATAGGTAATACCCTGATCCACTTCCAGGGCTTGCATCGCTTGGGCCAGATGGTATGCGGCCTCCAAATATACCGGATCGTTTAGGGTTACCAAGGCCTGTAGGGGTGTGTTGGTTACCGTACGCCGAATAGTGCACACCTCACGGCTCCCTGCATCAAACGTGATAAAAGAAGGGTACGGACTCGTGCGTTTCAGGTAGGTGTAAATCGCCCTGCGATAAGCATCCTCTCCTTTACTTTCGACCCATTGTTCCCCGCTATAGACCGACTGCCAAACATTTTCAGGTTGCGGCGGCATCACCCCTGGACCATACATTTTATTACTCAACAAGCCTGATACAGCCAAGGCTTGATCCCGAATTTGTTCGGCGGCCAATCGTTGCCTAGGACCTCTAGCATAGAACTTGTTTTCGGGGTCGATTTGGTAGGTCTCGTAATCGGTCGCTGAACTTTGTCGGTAGGTTCCTGACATAACAATCTCTTTTATCAAGGCCTTCATGCTCCAATGGTACTCATTCATAAGTCGTAATGCAAGCCAATCGAGCAATGCAGGGTGGGATGGGGGATCTGATTGGGTACCCATATCTTCGATGGAAGCAACGAGCCCCCGGCCAAAAATCTGGTGCCATACACGGTTTACCAAGGTTCTGGCGGTCAAGGGGTTCTTTTTGCTGGTGATCCATTGTGCCAATCCCATTCTGTTCTTGGGCCACGAAGTTTCCCAACGATTCAACACGGCGGGTGTTCTGGCTGTTACGGTATCGGCCTTCAATTGCCAATTCCCACGCTCAAAAACTTGGGTGGTACGTTTCATATAATCGGGATTTTCCACCACAATCGGAAATTCAGGGACCTTTGTGTTCAATAGTTTCAAAAACACGTCCTGGATGGCTTCATATCCGGGTTTCCCGGCAGCGGGTAGATCTTCCAAAAAAGCGAACCATACCATAAAACTGGTGGCAGTTTCAGGAGCGAGGGCTTTGTTTTGGGCTTCGATATACAGGTTAATTTTTTCGTTTGTTTTTTTGAAGGGAACTTTTTTGACCACACGGCCCGCTGTCTTATCGATCGTAAACTGGGAAAGGATTTCTCCTTTGGCATCGTTTTTTCTAATAGTGATTTTGGTGCCGTCGTTCTCCGACCAATAACTGAGGTACATGAAACTAGCACTATTCGTGTAAACATCGTTGAGGTGGGCCGAACCATTGTTCCAAAGGGCCAGCCATTTGGTATCGGCCAGTTCCCCATTGGTAAAATCCTCACAATTGTGGAGCTGGTATTTTGGCTCCATGTACGTTAAAAAGTCGGTATAGGCTCCGACCGTTTTTGGTTTCCCGTTCGCGATTACCCAATCAGTGATTTGGGTGACCTCCTTTTGTTGCTCCGGGGGATAAAGACGCACATTGGGTTCCTCCCCGGGAGTATCTTCATCGCGCGAATTGTTAAAGAATGCCATTGCATTGTAATATTCCTCATGCTTAATGGGGTCATACGGATGGCTATGGCACTGCACGCAACCGATCGTGGTGCTTTGCCAGACTTCGAAAGTCGTATTGGTGCGGTCGATTACCGTGGCTATCCTGAACTCTTCGTCTTCGGTGCCCCCCTCATCATTGTTCATGGTGTTTCTGTGGAAAGCCGTTGCGATCAATTGATCTACCGAGGGATCGGGCAGGAGGTCGCCGGCCAATTGTTCAATCGTAAATTGGTCATAGGGCATATCCTGGTTTAGGGCCTTGATGACCCAATCGCGGTATGGCCAAATGCTACGGCCGAGGTCTTTTTCATAGCCTTTGGTATCGGCGTATCGAGCAAGATCTAACCACCAGCTGGCCCATTTTTCTCCATAACCAGGGCGTGCGAAAAGGCTGTCTATATAAACTTCATAGCTGATTTCCCCCTTGGTGAAGGCATCGAATGCGACTTGATCGGGCGGGAGTCCGGTAAGATCCAAGGCGACCCTTCTGGCTAGGATATTCCGCGCTGCCTCTGCATTCGGCTGCAGTCGTTGTTCTTTCATTCGGGCCAAAACGAAGCGATCGATCCCATTTTTCTGAAAAGCCGATACTTCATTCGCGATAAAACCCGCTTCTTGTGATACCGTGGGTAAGGGGACTTCCTCAGGTAGGGAATAGGCCCAATGTTCGCCCCATTCGGCCCCTTGATCGATCCACCGCTCAAAAAGTTCGATTTCGGAATCGGAAAGCTTTGGCTTTTGATAAGGCATGCGAAGTTCGGGATCCATTTCCTTCAATCTCCGGATCAATTCACTGCCAGAAGCATTGCCGGGTATGATGGTGCGTTTGCCCGATTCGCCCATACCCATTGCTTCTTCCTTGAATAGGAAGCTCAAGCCTGAATTCTTTTTTACGCCGCCATGGCAGGCGATGCAATTTTTATTTAGAATGGGTTTGATATCGTTACTAAAATCGACTTTTTGGGAGGGTTCCAACAAATACCATAGGTATCCGACCAATACAATGACGGTTAATACCAGTATTCCAAAACCTGTTTTCCTGTTCATACCGCAACCCGATAGTGAAGCGTACTATCGAACCTAAATATAGCAAATTTTAGAGGGATGATGCAAGAGTAGCAAAAAAGCGCTAGGGGACTTTCTTTATGACTTCAAAACTACCATTTTAGAATCGCCTTCGACCACAACCTTGATCAGATCATTATGGGAGAGTGCCTTTATAGATTTGTCCCACTTTTTACCGCTGAGTGCTGTTTGGGACCTGAGTATATCCAACGCCATCTTACCCTCAGGTTTTAATAGGGCCAGAATGGCCTTTTCTTCCTCGCTTAACGCTATCGCTTTCTTTTCTGGTCGCATTTGGGGAAAGAACAAGACTTCCTGTATGGAAGAATTATTGGTCAATAACATGACCAAACGGTCGATTCCAATACCGATTCCTGAAGTAGGTGGCATACCATATTCAAGCGCACGTAGAAAATCTTGATCGATGAACATGGCTTCGTCATCCCCTTTTTCAGAAAGTTTTAGTTGGTCTTCAAAACGTGCCCGCTGCTCCAGGGGATCGTTGAGCTCAGAATAGGCATTGGCGATTTCCTTGCCATTGGCGATCAACTCAAAACGTTCTGTGAGGGCCGGATTGCTGCGGTGTTCCTTGGTCAGAGGACTCATCTCTTTCGGATAATCGATTATAAAGGTAGGTTGTACGTAATGTTGTTCACATTTCCCACCAAAAATCTCATCGATCAATTTGCCTACGCCCATACTGTCATCTATTTCAATATGCAGTTTTTTGGCTACCTCCCGCAACTCATCTTCCTCCATTCCAGCTACATCAAAGCTCGTATGTATTTTAATGGCCTCTAATATAGGGACGCGGGGATAGGGCGCCTTAAATTCGATTTCTTTATTGCCAACTTTGACCTTGGTCGCACCGCAGGCCTCCATGGCCACTTTTTCGAGTAATTCCTCGGTCGTGTCCATCATCCAATGGTAGTCTTTATAGGCCACATAGAGTTCCATAACCGTAAATTCCGGATTATGGGTGCGATCCATGCCTTCGTTCCTAAAATCTTTCGAAAATTCATAAACACCGTCAAAACCTCCGACGATCAAGCGTTTTAAATACAGTTCATTCGCAATACGCAGGTATAACGGCATGTTCAGGGCGTTGTGATGCGTTAGAAAAGGCCTCGCAGCCGCCCCACCCGGAATGGGTTGTAAAATGGGTGTTTCGACTTCCAAATACCCCTTGGCATTATAAAATTCGCGAATCGTGTTGGTTATTTTAGTGCGTTTGATAAAGGTTTCCTTGACCGAAGGATTTACGACGAGATCCACATAACGTTGCCGATATCTTTGCTCCGGGTCATTGAACTCATCAAAAAGATGTCCCTCGGCGTCTTTTTTAGGCAGTGGCAGGGGTCTCAGGGCTTTGCTAAGGAGCGTAAAACTTTTTACTAGGACCGTTTTTTCGCCTACTTGGGTCGTGAAAAGATCCCCTTCGATACCTATGATATCGCCGATATCGAGTAGTTTTTTGTACACCTCGTTATAAAGTGTCTTATCATCATCAGGGCACAGTTCATCGCGGTTGAAGTAGACCTGAATTCTTCCGGCACTATCCTGTAATTCGGCAAAAGAAGCCTTGCCTTGTATCCTTCTTGACATTAACCTGCCCGAAATAACCACCTTTTTCCCCTCTTTAAAATTGGCTTTGATCTCTGATGTGGTGGCATCGACTGGATATAGGGCAGCGGGATACGGATTTATTCCCATTTCCCTCAATTTGGTCAATTTATCCCTTCTAATGACTTCTTGTTCCGAAAGCTGCATATAGGTGCTGATTAAGGCTGCAAATATAGGGAGTCTACTCTAATCTATCAATTCGGCTACTGCTATTATAATATGGGATTCCAAAAAGGAGGTTTATCGCGTAACAAAAAGCGTAATTTTACGTCCTATAAGTACATCGATCAAAATCAGAGACTAATGAGCATAATACGCGTACTATTGGCCATCATCTTCCCACCTTTATCGGTAATAGGGAAAGGTTGTGGTTCTTTTTTAATTGTCCTACTACTTACCTTTTGTGGTTGGGTTCCTGGAGTGATAGCCGCCCTGGTAATATTAAATAATCCGAATTAGGTAGGCACCTACTGGTAAATCATCTGGTCATCTCTACGACAAAGTTGTACCTTTGTCATCATGAACAAAGAGGTCTATATAGAAGATTTAGGATGTAAGGAATATAAATCGACCTGGGATTATCAGGAGCGATTGTTCCAGGAAACGGTCGACCTTAAAATCAAAAATCGACGGCAAGAATTGCAGGAACCGACGCCCAATTATTTTCTTTTCGTCGAGCACCCGCATGTGTTCACTTTAGGTAAGAGCGGGGATATGGAAAATCTGCTGGTCGACGAGGCACAACTTGAAACAAAAGGGGCCAAATTCTATAAAATTAATAGAGGTGGGGATATTACCTATCATGGGCCGGGGCAAATTGTGGGCTACCCTATTTTAGACCTCGATAATTTTTTCACCGACATTCACAAATATCTACGATTTTTGGAAGAAATGGTGATACTGACCTTGGCCGAGTATGGATTAAAAGGGGAACGTTCAAAAGGGGAAACGGGCGTTTGGCTTGATGTCGGTACGCCTTTTGCCCGCAAGATATGTGCCATGGGCGTTCGTGCAAGCCGCTGGGTGACCATGCATGGTTTTGCGCTCAATGTCAATGCCGATCTGGGCTATTTTGATCTGATGATTCCCTGCGGGATCAAGGGCAAGGCAGTGACTTCTATGAACGCAGAATTAGGAATAAAGGAATTGGATATGGCGGAGGTGAAACAAAAATTACTGCATCATTTTGAGACCCTCTTTGAAGCCAAATTATTGCATCAAAAATCCCAGGTGTAATCACTTGTTTATTGGTTGCCCAAAGACGCGGATTATTCCGTAAGTTTGGTAAGTTCCATTCGGGTCATCAAGTCCCCATTTTTTTTGTAGGTTTCCTGTTTTACCATCCCAACACCCTCTGACAACCATAATTTGGCTGGCATTTCCTGGTTAACCCCCATAAACTGGGTTTTGTTTACCTCTGAAATAACATAGCATTCGAAGTTTCCCGCCGGAGTAGTCACATTCTCCTGGGCATCGACCTTTCGGTCTACCATGTCGACGACAATTGACATGTTCATCCCTTTCATACTCATAGTTATAGACACGTTGGCATCAGCGAGTTGTTCGCCGACCGTAAGATCATTGGGGAGTACTATATCGGTGCCAGAGATATCCATCTCCATGCCCATATCTTGATATTGCTGCATCATTTGCGAGGGCATCAGCGAATTGAAATCGATATTGATACCGTCTGGGGTACAGGTCATTTTATAGTCGGAATTCACGATTTCCTTACCCTTGGCATCTACATATTTCATGGCCATGGTGGCCGAGGTGGTACCTCCGGTATTTTCAACGGATGTTATGGTATAGTCGGCCACTCCGTCGGTCTTTCC
>JALHST010000033.1 GCA_022865355.1 Maribacter sp.
TATCCAAGAAAATCATTTGCCCGATAATACCATTGGGCGTTGAATTCTGCAGGACATAGATTCCCGATTCGTAATTAATTATGCCATTCAATTCTTCCTCGCTCGGGGGTTCATTCTGAAGCTTTTTAATCTCCTTTTGTATTTCTTCTAAAGAGGCACCTGTATGTTCCGTGGTCACATCGGCCACCTCGTACCAAACCCCCGTCTTATAATTGGCTTGCAGGTCACTGTACGGAGAATAGGTATAGCCTTTGTCCTCGCGGATATTGCTCGTAATCCTTGATCCAAAGGAGCCCCCTAGCAAGGAGTTCGTTACATCAAGGGCAACATAGTCCTCACTTGAGGGATCCGCCACGGGAAGACCGTAATAAATGGTCGATTGTGGTGCGCCCGGGCGGTCAATAATTTTGACATTGCTGCCCAAGGCCGGTTCGGCCACTGGAAATTCTCCTGGTTTCCCCTTTCGCCAATCCGATAAATTCTTAGTTACTGCTTCCTTTACCTTTTCTTTATCAAAATTGCCGACCACGTATAAGGTGGTGCGTACCGCTCCGAAATTTTCTTCATAGAATTTTTTGATATCGTTCACCGAATATGAATCGATCATCGCATCGCTCGGATACACTCTGCCGTATGGATGATTCGGATAGAGTTCTGCAAAAAAGTCCCGATTGGCCTGCGCCTGCGGTCTTGAAAGCCGCACCGAAAGGTCACGCTTCATATTGTCCTTTAACCGTCCTAATTCACTTTCCGGCCATTTGGGGTTTTTGAGCACATCGGCCATAATCTCAATGGCCTTTGGGGCAAACTCATACAATACCGAGCTATTGATAGTAGAAGTATGCACCCCGACCCCAATGTTAAGATTACCGCCCAGTCCTGCCATTTCATCGGCTATCTGTTTGGCCGTTTTGGTAGTACTTCCTTCTTCAAGCAGATCGGCCATTAGATCAGCCAGCCATACCTGATTTTCATTTTCATTGATATTTCCGGTCTTGACACTAAAATTGATGGTTGCCTTCGGAATTGAACCGTAGGGCACCAGAACGAGTGTCAGGCCATTGTCTAGTTGTACTACTTCTTTTTGTGGAAGCACAAAATCCTTGGGTTCTCCGCCTTTTGGGGGTTGTTCCTTTTCCTGGGCAGTCAGGACGGTCGTTGTGGCGAGTAAGGCTATAAAGTATATTATCTGTTTCATCATTACTGTGTTTTTTCGTTGTTGGCTAAAAGCGGATTGACCGTTAATATGGTGCGATTCTTTTTTACTAGATATCCGTCAATAGTGTTTTTGAGAATTTCAGGGGTAATTTTCCTGAATTCCTCTTCCAAGGTATTGATGCGTTGTGGATCATCATCGAACAGGGCAAAACTACAGAGCAGATCCGCCCTGCCTAAACCGAACGTCCCTCCAATATCATCATACAGCTGGGAGCGAATTTTTATGATGGCATTATCGATCATTTTTTGTGAAACACTGTCTTTAACATGTTCCATTACTTCATCAATCGAGGCCAATATATCCTCCCTTTTGGTTTGCGGATCATAGGTCAGGTCGTACATCCAGATCATGGGTCCGTTGTAATTGAACATATTCCCTAGATAATTTATACCGCCACTGACATTCGATGTATAGCCTTTCTCCTTGACCAATTTTTGAGTCAAAAGGCTGTTATCGCCCTGCACCAAAATTTGGTCTAAGAGCCCCATGGCATAATAGGCTTCCGTATTTCGCTCGGGCATATGGTACGCCAAGGCAATGGCGGGCTTATTGGCCAATGAATCGTTTTTTACGAATTCCTTTTGTTCCATTTGTTCGGGTTCAGAAAGATCCGGTTTAGGGGGGATTGTAGCTGAGGGAATATTTCCAAAATATTTTTCTATCCAATTTTTGGTCTCTGCGACGTCAAAATCACCCACCACAGAAATAGCGGCATTGTTCGGGGCGTAATACGTTTTAAAGAAAGAAGCGACATCTTCAAGGTTGGCCGAATCCAGATCCTTCAGGTCTCCATAAAAATTGTGCGCGTTATACCAGTTGGTGTTCGCATACTGTGGCATATCCAGCCAAGGAAATCCACCATATGGTTGGTTGAGGACATTGACTTTCACTTCATTTTTAACGACCCCTTGTTGATTGGAAAGATTATCTTGGGTGATATCAAGTCCCCTCATTCGGTCGGCTTCGGCCCAAAGCATGGTTTCTAATTTGTTGGAAGGAACGATCTCAAAATAATTTGTGAAATCAAAACGGGTGGAACCATTGAGTACACCCCCATTTTCCTGGACCAATTTGATAAACTCCATTTTCCCCAAGTTTTTGGAACCTTGGAACATCATATGCTCAAACAAATGGGCAAATCCTGTCCGGTCCTTTGGTTCGATCCTGAACCCTATATTGTAATAGGCCGCAACGATTACCGTGGGCGACGTATGATCTTGGGATAAGATTACCTTTAATCCGTTATCGAGCTTATAATATTCCACCGGCACTTTAAACTGGGCCATTTCTTCCTGTTTTTCTTTTTCCTTCCCACAGCTGATGAACAGCAGTACGGAAATACAATAAAGGAACTGTCTTACTTTGTTTTTCATTGAATGTATATTTGTTTGAATTCGTGTTTATGCACCACTCAAAGAGATGAGTGTTTGAATATTTTGAATTTTAATAGGCTTCTTTTGGATACCAATCGAGTTGCACTACTTCAATATCGGGATTTCCAGCATTGACCAATTTTTTAAACTTGCTTACGTCGCTCACATCGGGATTGCCTCGATAATGATACGGATAGACCTGTTTCGGTTTAAAGGCCAAAACGGCTTCGGCGGCTTTTTCAACGGTCATCGTATAGGGAAGGTTCATACAGACAAATGCCTTGTCTATATTCTTTAAATCCCGCATTTCCGGAATATCTTCGGTATCTCCCGAAAAGTAAATACGTTCCCCGCCCATGGTTAGAAGATAACCATTACCGCGACCCTTGGTGTGAAAGTTCTTGGCTTCTTCCCGTAAATTGTACATGGGAATAGCCTCTATGGTAATTCCATCCTCTTTCTTGGTGTCACCATTGTTCATAACGTCGACTTGGGATATGAATTCAGCCGGCAATTTGTCGGCAACCTCCTTTGGCGCCATGATCTTGGCATTTTTGGCATTCAATTCCTGAAGCGTTTCAAGACTTAGGTGGTCACCATGTATATCGGTGATCAGGATTAGGTCGGGATCTTTCTGGCCTTCAAAGGCCTTGGCACCGCCAACTGGGTCTACGTAAATGGTAAGGCCATTCCATTCTAGAAGCGCTGTGGCATGCTCAATGGCAATAATTTTGACCTCGTTATTTGTTTCTTCAATTGCCATTGGTGGAGGTGGTGGAGCGGTCTCGCCCGCCATGTCTTGCATTGGGGCATCCAAATGGGGTTGGGCATTTTGTTTATTCTTGCAGGCTACGGTAAGTAAACCGGAACATAAAAAAACAATAAGTAAGTGCTTCATAAAAGGTTCTTTTAATTTTCAATTCAATAATAATTCCATTTTAATATCACTACGAATATAGGGGTTATCCTTTTCTAAAGGTACTTCCAGAAATCCGTTTTTTCTATAAATATGCAGCGCGGCCGGAAGTTTTGTACTTGAATACAACACCAATTTATGCCAATCGTTACTTCTCGCAAAGTCGATGGCATGTGTCAAGAGCTTCTGGCCGATCTTCTTTCCCTGAAATTTTTCTTCGACCGCCATTTTGCCCAATTCATAAACTTTGGTGTTATGATATATCAAGGCGAAGCATCCCGCTATTTCTCCATCAAACCTAGCGAAAAAAATAAATCCGCCTGGGTCTAAAATCGACTTTTGGCAATCCTCTAATAGTACAATATCCTTCGGTTCTATGTAAAAGTATTTCTCGAGCCACGCCTTGTTCAAATCCTTGAAGGGTTTTGCGTAACGCGGTTCGAAGGCAATTATATCGAAAGGCATGTTTACTGGGAGACGAATTTATGCTGATAAAGTTACCATATCATCCCACTATTAAACAATAGATCATATTTTTTTTTCATAAAAAAATCTAAAATGCATCCTAAACCGTATATAGATGGACACAAACACTTTATTAAAAAAGAAAAACAAGTTAATTAATTTTTACATTATGACTGAAACAAAAAATAACAATGGATTGAAAGTATTGGCAGGTTTGCTGGGTGTAATCCTTTTAGGGGTTATCATCTACACAGTAAGTCTTTATCAGGATAAGAAAAAGACCGAAAATGTGCTTACTCAGGAAAAAGAATTGGTAATGAATGATTTGAATAGTTTGAAGTCTGAATATGACAAAGCCATTTTGGAAAGCAATGCTACCAATGAAGAATTGGTATCTGCAAGAGACAATATTGCAAAGTATATAGATTCGGTAAAATCTATGAAAGCTGATATTTCCGCTTTGTACCGTTACAGAAAACAAGTAGGTATTTTAACCAAAGAACGCGAACAATTGCTACGACAGGTAGATTCGCTTACTCGTTCGAATACGATGATCGCCATGCAACGCGATAGTACCTATGTTGAATTAGAAAAACAGACCGTTTTTAATGATTCGTTGGTAGTACAGAATACACAATTGGCCGATGTGGTCGAAAAAGGATCTGCCTTGAATTTGGTAACTATGACCGTTGATGCAGTGAAAGAAAGAAACAATGGCAAATTGGTTTCTACGCAAAGGGCCAAGTCGACCGACAAATTCAAAGTTTGCTTCACAGTTGCCAATAATACGATTGCACAAGCAGGTGATCGGGAATTTTTTGTCGAAGTGCTTGATCCACAAGGCGACGTCTTGGGTGAAAGTTATTCAAAGACCAACGATTCAGGAGCTTCTGTAACCTACAGTAAGGGTACTAATTTCTATTACGAAAACAAGACTTTGGACGTTTGTGATTTTATTAACAAACCTGCAGGTGAATTCCAAAAAGGAAATTACATGGTGAATGTCTATGATGACAAACTAAACTTATTGGCTACCTCTAAGTTCATGCTAAAATAAGAAACACTATCCATTAAATAGAAAAGAGGCAATCCCACATCGGATTGCCTTTTTTTTATGTTGATAATGAATACATACAAATAAACCCCGCGTTGTTGGCGGGGTTTATTCAATTACGGTTTAATAGGGTGAAAGTCATAAGCTAGATTACGCTTCCCGGACCTATTTTAAATTTCCTACCATATCCTCGGGCCTCACCCAGGCATCGTACTCTTCTGCAGTCACATATCCTAAGTTAACGGCCTCTTCCTTTAGGGTAGTACCATTTTTGTGTGCCGTATTCGCAATTTCGGCAGCCTTATAATACCCTATTTTAGTATTTAAGGCAGTGATCAACATGAGCGAATTGTTCAATAGTTGTTTTATTACCTCATGATTCGGTTCGATGCCCGAGGCGCAATGAATATCAAAACTTACGCAGGCATCACCCAATAATTGGGCCGATTGTAATATATTCGAGGCCATCAAAGGCTTGAAGACATTAAGCTCATAGTGCCCTTGGGTACCGCCGATGGTAACGGTCACATCATTTCCCATTACTTGGGCGCAAACCATAGTCAAGGCCTCGCACTGAGTGGGATTTACTTTTCCTGGCATTATCGAACTGCCTGGCTCATTCGCAGGAATACTAATTTCCCCGATTCCTGACCGAGGTCCGGAAGCCATCATGCGTATATCATTGGCAATCTTGTTCAAGGAGACGGCCAATTGTTTTAAGGCACCATGGCTTTCGACTATGGCATCGTGTGCCGCCAAGGCCTCAAATTTATTCGGGGCGGTTTTAAAGGGCAATCCGGTGAAATCTGAAATATATTTGGCTACCAGGACATCATACCCCTTCGGCGTGTTCAATCCGGTTCCCACCGCGGTCCCTCCGAGGGCAAGTTCACTCAGGTGGTCCAAGGTATTTTCCAAGGCCTTCAGACCATGGTCGAGTTGGGAAACATAGCCCGAAAATTCCTGACCTAAGGTTAGGGGAGTGGCATCCATTAAATGCGTACGTCCTATTTTGACGACTTGGTCGAAATCCTTTGATTTTTGATACAAGGTATTTCTCAATTGTTTGACACCCGGGATGGTTACTTCTACAATCTTTTTGTAAACGGCTATATGCATGCCGGTAGGAAAGGTATCATTTGAAGATTGCGATTTGTTTACATCATCATTCGGCTGAATTGTTTTTTCGCCTTCGCCGATTTTTTTTCCGGCCAATACATGGGCGCGATTGGCGATAACCTCATTCAAGTTCATATTGCTTTGGGTACCAGAGCCCGTCTGCCAAATTACCAAAGGAAACTCGTCATCAAGCTTTCCGGTCAAGATTTCATCACACACATTGGCGATCAAATCCCTTTTTGCCGCTGTTAAGACACCCAACTCACAATTTGTATAGGCAGCGGCTTTTTTCAAATAGGCAAAGCCATAAATTATATCGATGGGCATGGAAGCTTTTGGCCCTATCTTGAAATTATTGCGGGATCGTTCTGTTTGCGCTCCCCAGTATTTTTCGGCGGGCACTTTTACCTCCCCCATGGTGTCTTTCTCTATTCTGAAGCTCATTTTTAGGATATTAGTTTAATTACAAAAGTACGCTATTGATAAATTATGCTACATTGGAAAGTATTGAAATTACGGAAATCCCATTATTTTTTAAAATTGATTTGTAGATTATAGGGTTTTCAAAGTATCTTTGTACCATTCAAATTACAAGCGTTATGTTCGAATTCGACCAATACCTAGGATTTTTAGCCTTTTTGACCATTTTAACCATCGGTTTTTGGTTGATGATATTTTTACTAATGTTCGTGGTTCCGTATTGGTTGGGCGGTAATTTAATGGAAATCTGGAAAGAACGCCGGGAAGCAAAAAAGGCCAAACGGTTGGAATCATAAAAAAAAGAAGCCAGATGGCTTCTTTTTTTTTAGCACTGGGACTATTATTTAGATCCCTCGAACTCTTCGTCTTCGCCTCCTCCATTTCTCTGGCGATTTCTATCTGTTTGCTTCTTCTGATTAATCCTATAAATGAAGGAAGCCGTAAACTGGCGACTCCTCCATTGAAATTCACTTTGTGATGTAAAAAAAGCCGTTTCAGTAAATGAATTTCGTTTTCTCGTATTCAGCAAGTCGCTGACGTTAAACGAGATAGTTCCGTTGTCTCCAAGAATATCCTTACTAAAGGCCAAGTCCAAAGAAAAGATACCCTTGCTCTTCGTCTGTGCATTCTGGGACGGACCTCTATAAAAGCCATTGGTCTGCCAGTCAATTTTACCGGGAAGCGTTACTTTAGCGCTAAATCGCGAGAACCAACTGGTATTCTTTGCACCATAGTCGACATTATTGAAAAAACCTTTGCTGTGGAATTGAAAAAAATTGAAGCTACCATTTAATCGCAACCATTTTTCAGGATTGTACATGAGACCAATCTCTGCACCGATTCGTTCATTGGTCGATAAATTGATCGGCAAGGATCGAATGATCTTTATTCCGTCAGAGGTGGATTGGCCGGTTTCTTCCTGAATTCTTTCAAAGGCATTCGTTTCCTTTTGATAATATATCGAAGAGGTAAGAGTTAATTTTTGCCACCTCCTTAAATAACCAAGATCGTAGGCATTGGCATAGGCTGGGTCAAGATCCGGATTTCCTTGAAACACATTCGTTCGGCTGGATCTTGAAGGAAAAGGATTTATGAAATACCCCCTAGGTCTGTTGATCCTGCGATTGTAGCCCAATGATAAATTTTCCATATCGCTTAATTCGTATGTGAAATTTAGGGTCGGGAACAGACCTAAATAATTTTTGTTAAAATCCAGGCTGATATCGGGTCCCAGGATATCTTGCAGGGCGGTAAGATCGACGCCCGATACATTGCCTTTTAACTGGGTATTTTCCATACGTAAGCCCAATAGAAAAGAAAGTTTGCCGAACTTGTTGCCATATTGCGAATACAGCGCATTGACATTTTGATCATACACAAATCGGTTGGTCAATTGAATATTGGTTTCAAATTGCCCCGTATTTTGATTTAAGGTGTCCAATTGATAATCGGTATCGTTTTTTTGAAAATTCCCGCGATAACCAGCCTCAAATTGGGAGTCTCCGATGGGCAATACATAATCGGCTTGTATAAGAAATTCATTTTCTAGTTGCGTCTCGTAAATATTTTCACGGGCAAGAAGATTATTATTGGGAAATGTATTGTTCTCCACAATGGTTGTTGGTTGAATTTCTTTGTCATACGAATATTGAAAATCCGCGGTTAATTTTTGTCCCTCGGGATTAAAATTATTGGTGTAATTCAATGAAACCTGGTAACTCTTGTCATCTTGTTTTTGTTCTTCCTTGCGAAAGGTGGTACTATTGATATCAGAAAGAATATAACGGGTGGTATTGTTTTCGGTGACATCTTTTTCATCGGTAAAACGCCCAAAAACACTCCCTGTCAAAGAGGATTTATCGGTTAAAAAATATTCTATGCCCAGGTTGATATTGTACCCTAGATCGCGTCTCAGGATGTCCCTATCCTCTATAATCCTATCAAAGGTCCCTGAAGTATAGGTATTGTCAAAATATCCTTTTCCCGGTGGTTCACGGTAAAAATAGCCCAAAGTGTTAAAAATATTGAATTTATCGGTACGCAAATTGAGATTGGAGGTAATAGAGCTCGCATTCGGATAGCCAACGCTTGTATTAATAGAACCATTGAATCCTAAAGTCTTTTCCTTTTTTAGGATAATATTTAAAATCCCTGCGGTTCCTTCGGCATCGTATCGCGCAGACGGACTGGTAATTACTTCTACTTTTTCAATCGCATCGGCCGGTAATTGACGCAGGGCGTCCGTAGAACCAAAGCCTGCCATGGCCGATGGCTTACCATTAATAAGAATTCGCACATTATCATTCCCGCGAAGGGCGATGGTGCCATCAACATCAACCGTTACCGAAGGAATGTTGTTCAAGGCATCACTAATATTCGCACCGCTCGTCGTAAGGTCTTTGCCAATATTGTAAACTTTTTTGTCGAGTCGCACCTCAACCGTAGTTTTTTCGCCTACCACTTCAACTTCACTTAACTGTTGTACATCGGTCCCCAAATGAATCGTCCCCAAATCTTTGGATGTATTTAAGGTCTGATTATCAAGTTTATAAGTCTTGTAAGAAATGTATTCTATGCTGACGTTATAGGTGCCTGGGGTGGTTTCAACATCGAATTTACCATCGGCATCGGTGATACCCCCGGTGATTTTTTTAGGGTCCTGAACATCGCGTAATACCAAAGTGGCGTATTCAAGTGGCTGATCGGTATCCCTGTCTAAAACTGTTCCCGTAATGTGAATCGACTGTGGTGCACTGCCTGATTCCCCCCGCTGAGGTCTTTGTGCGTGTAACGATACTGTCAATAGAAAGAGGGTGAACGGGAATAGTTTCAACATAAATTAATCTTTTGATTTTTTCTTTTTTTCCTTCTTATTTTTCTTTTGGGTCTTTTGAACCCCATCTCTTTGCATAGCTACGAAAGCTTCATATTTTTCTATAGGCAATCCGGCCTTAAGCTCTTCGTCCTGTTTTTTGGTAATTTTTTCCATCCCTTCACGCATTTGTTCCGGACTCAGTTGCAATATTTGCATTTCAATGCGTTCCTGAACATATTTTTTGAGGGTACTGCTCAAAACCGCTTTTTCGAACTCATTTAATTCCAAAGCTTCTGCAATGGCCGGCATTTCAGAATCTACTATTTCTTCGGCAGTTTTTGGCTCAGGTTCTTTCTCGGGGATATCATTTTGGGGCACCGCACTGCGCTGTCTCCCATACCCATACCCGTTACCATACCCATAACCTTGACCGTAACCGTATTGCGCCTGTAACTCAGCTCCCACAAAAAAGAGCGTACTTAGAACTAAAAGAAATTTCAGATTGATCTTCATGATATTATATTTTATAGGATTTCAAAAGTAGATGAAGGTTTAACCGTGATTGGTTAAATGTTTGTTAAATGAAGAGGGAATGTCTACTAAAATCTAGGCCTCGTATTTGAGGGATTTGTAAAACCCCTGTAAAATTAGCAATCTACAAAATTTCACCAATACGTTCCGTTGGTCTGCCAATCACGGCTTTATCTCCATTGATGACAATAGGTCTTTCAATCAATTTAGGATATTTTACCATCGCCTGTAAAATGGCATCATCGGATAGTTTTCTCCCCATAAAATTATCCTTCCAAATAGATTCCTTGGAACGTATCAAATCAATTGGCCGTATAGCCAACGCGCGCAATATTTGGCGTAATTCAATTGTTGTAGGTACATTTTCCATATACTTTACAACTTCAAAATCTTTCCCGGTCGCCTTAAGGAATTCTAATCCGGCCCGTGACGTTGAACATCTGGGATTGTGAAATATCTTTATCATATCAAGTAATTTTGGCCGAGCGTCAAAGGGCATTTTTCAATACTCCCTAGTGAACATTTTGACTTTCCGGCTGTGCTGGCAAATGCCAGGAACGACTATTTATCTCTGGTTATACTTCTTTTTTCTGCCCCATCATCATTAAATAGGCCTTCAAAAATTGATCAATATTACCATCCATTACCGCTTCTACATTACTGGTTTCTTCGCCGGTGCGAACATCTTTGATAAGTTTGTAGGGTTGCATGGTGTAATTGCGTATTTGCGAACCCCATTCTATCTTCATTTTTGAAGACTCGATTTCTTGGCGGGCCTCCATCTTTTTGCGGAGTTCAATTTCGTATAATTGGGATTTCAGCATTTTAAGGGCCGTCGCACGATTGTCATGTTGGCTTCTTGAGTCTGAACATGAAATCTGGATTCCCGTTGGTTTATGCGTCAATTGTACTTTGGTCTCCACTTTATTGACATTCTGACCACCCGCACCACTAGATCGGGCCGTTATAATCTCAATATCGGCAGGGTTAATCTCAATTTCTATACTGTCATCAACAAGTGGATACACATATACCGAAGCAAAGGAGGTATGTCTTTTCGCATTGCTGTCAAAAGGCGAAATGCGAACTAAGCGATGTACGCCATTTTCGCCTTTGAGCCAACCGAACGCAAATTCTCCATCAATTTCCAAGGTGACAGTTTTTATTCCGGCTACATCTCCTTCCTGATAGTTGAGCTCTTTGACCTTATAACCATTTTTTTCACTCCACATCATGTACATCCGCATCAGCATCGAGGCCCAATCACAGCTTTCGGTTCCACCGGCTCCGGCGGTTATCTGTAAAACAGCGGAAAGTTCATCACCTTCCTCCGAGAGCATATTTTTGAATTCCAATTTCTCAATTTGCAAAAGCGCCTTTTCATATTGCGCTTTAACCTCCTCTTCGGTAATTTCTCCTTCCTGTTGAAATTCGAGCAATACTTCGACATCCGCAACCAATGCTTGGGCGGCATCGTATTCATCGACCCATTGTTTCTTGGATTGGATGAATCTTATATGTTCTTGGGCTTTTTGGGGATTGTCCCAAAAATGGGGTGAAAGCGTTTTCTCTTGCTCGTTTTCTATTTCAATAAGTTTCGCATCAACGTCAAAGATACCTCCTTAACGCACCAAGGCGATCTAAAAGACCTTTGTAAAGGTCAAAGGTAATAGTCATTCGTATTAATTTTCGTCAAAAATAATACTCTTTGGGGATATAATATAGAAATAAATGCTTTACTGCTGTTGCTGACTTGAAACTTGAACCGTATGACTGGTTTCATGTTCCCCATGGGTGTGAACTACCCCCTTCAATGGCGAACAATCTTCATAATCTTTACCATGGGCCACCTTGATATGGTTGGTGTTCGCCAGAAGATTATTGGTAGGATCAAATCCCATCCAACCAATATTGGGTATGTATGCCTCGGCCCAAGCATGCATTTGCGAATCACCAAAATAACCATTGCCTTGATGCAAATAACCCGAAACATAACGGGCCGGTACGTTATTGGCCCGTGCCAAGGCACAAAACAAGTGGGTAAAGTCCTGACAAACTCCATGTTTATTTTCTAAAATCTCATGCAATTTAGTGTCGACACTCGTAACGCCCGTTTTAAAATACAGATGTTTAAAGGTCCAATTGTTTAGGTTTTGAAGATTTTCAAAAATTGATTGGGTATGGTCAAAAACAAATAATCCTTTATCATTTTGGGGCAAGAAAGTTAAAGGGGTGGTGCGTAAAAAAGGTTCAAAATCAACCCTAAAATTTAATTCCTCTATTTTTTTGAAAGATCCTTCAATATCCTCTTCGGGTCGAAAATCGAACGGATTGACTTCCCTTTTTATCAATTTAAAGTCCGCCTCGAAGGCAATATCCTTGAATTTCATTTTGGGATTTACTCGAATGGTTTTAAAGCCATAGGCATTTACCGAAAATTCATTGGGGACATTGAGCGAATTTGTAAAATCGATGCTGACAAACTCTTGCGAATTATTTTGTTCCGGGATAATCAAAAATTGCCAATGTGCGTCGTCTACCCAATTTTCGTAGTGGTTTTGGGCCTTGTAAATGATAGAATATTCTAATAACATATGTTTACTCCCATAATGCGAAGATAGTCCATCCCTTGTATATTAATAATGAAAAAATTCATTTTCCATTTTAAGGCTTATTTCAGACAACCGGTCTAAGATGCTATCGATGAAGCTTTGAATATCGCCTTCAATTTCCTCGATTAGCTTGTATTCATATTCAGCCCGTACCTTGCCCACCAAAAAGGACGTTGATTTTTTATCATAAGTACGGTTCAGGTCTAATTCCCTAATATGCTTGTATACTTGATTAAGACTGTTCATAACCGATCTAGGGGAGTTCGGATTCAAAATCAAAAATTCAAGGGTCGTTATACTGCTAGGGGTTTTTTTGTAAAAACGACGCATCATATCATATGATTCGGCACATTTTAGTAGGGTTGTCCATTCAAAACTGTTGCCAAATTTATGTCCATAACTTCCTTGTGCCTTTAGCGCATCATTATACTTCGCATTAATTATTCGTATAATCTGCGTAGCGCGCTCAATATTAACGCCCATAAGTATAATGGCATATACTTCGTCGTGCAATAGTGTACCCCGTATTTTACCACGCAGTATGGCGCTCATTTCCGTCACATTTACCGTAAAATCATGAAGTCCGTTTTTTACATAAGCATCCACGGGATATTTGAGGACAAAGTGATAAAACTTATTGATGGCCTCATAAAGCTCTGTGGAAATTAGATCGCGGGCACTATTTGCATTCTCCCGTGCATATTTTACATTATTGATGATCGAAAACGCAAAGCCAGGATCAAGCCCAATTTTATAAAGCACATTTTCTTCATCAAGAAATAACTTCTCGTCCGTGACTGGGTCTCCGACCATAAATAGCATCGAACGCAAAACAAATTGCCGGTCTTGAGACCTTTCGTTCGGCGCGTCAAGGGAAGAAAAATAATTAACGTTTAAGTACCTTGCTATATGTTCTGAACGCTCAATATAACGCCCCATCCAAAATAAGTTATTCGCTACGCGTGCAAGCATATTTCAATTATTTTTTAATACCCAAGTGTCCTTGGATCCCCCGCCTTGGGAAGAGTTAACAATTAGGTTTCCTTTCTTCAGTGCCACACGGGTTAGCCCGCCTTTTAGTACGAATTCCTTGTCTTTGCCCAGAATCGTGAATGTTCGCAAATCAACATGGCGCTGCTCGAATGATTCACTTTCGTCGATATAGGTAGGATGAACCGATAAAGACAAGATGGGTTGCGCTACATATTTTCTCGGATTCTCCTTAATCTGTTTTTTTACTGTTTCAATTTCGGATTTCGTGAGCCGATTGCCGATTGAGATACCGTAACCCCCAGCTTCGTCAACGGGCTTAATGACCAATTCATGAATATGTTCCAAAACGTATTTTAGTTCGTCGGGACGACTACAGTGGTAGGTATGAACATTACTTAAAATAGGTTCTTCGTTCAGATAATACTTAATAATCTCAGGCATATAGGTATAAACCGCTTTATCATCGGCAACCCCCGTTCCCGGTGCATTTGCCAAGGTAACGTTGCCTTTTTTATAGGCAGCGAAAAGTCCGGGAACACCAATCGACGAATCAGGTTTAAACTCCAATGGGTCAAGAAAAAGGTCATCGATCCGTCGATAGATAATGTCTACCTTCAGAGGTCCCCGAATGGTTTTCATATAAACAAAATCATTTTCAACAAATAAATCTCGACCTTCTACCAATTCGACGCCCATGGTCTTCGCCAAATACGAGTGCTCATAAAAGGCCGAATTATACATTCCTGGCGTTATAACCACCACGTTAGGCACGTCGACCCCTTTTGGCTTTACGCTCTCCAAAAGCTCTAATAAGTTTTCGGCATAATTGGTTACCGAACAGGTTTGATAATGGTTAAATACGCCGAACAATGCCCTTTTCAAGGCCGTGCGATTGCAAATAACGTAGCTAACACCGGAAGGGCATCGTATATTGTCCTCAAGAACGTAGTACTTGCCATCTGAATGTTTTATGATGTCGGTTCCCGAGATGTGGTTATAGATCCCACCAGGGGGATCGACCCCAAGCATTTGGTGCATATAATTTATCGAAGAACTGATTAAATCCATTGGCACGATTCCCTGCTTGATAATTTTTTTGTCGTGATAGACATCCCAGAGGAATAAATTAAGCGCCTTACTTCGCTGAATAGCCCCTCTTTCTATAATATCCCAATCTTCGGGATCGATGATTCTGGGAAACAAATCAAAGGGAAATATTTTTTCTTGGGTGTCTTTTTCACTGTAGACTTGAAAAGTAATCCCTTGATTAAAAAAAGAGGATTTGGCCTTTTCGTTGAGTTTGACATAGTCTAATATGGAATGTTCGCCATAAAGGCTAAACAATTTCTTGTATATTTCTTTAACCTCCCCATTACTTTCATAAATTTCGTCAAGTAGTGCAGGGTTTCTTTCATAGGAGGTAAAAATCTGATTTGATGAATGTGCCATACTTTTTCTTTTCTCAAAAGATACTGGTTTTCATAGTACTTTAAAGTGGGAATTTCTTAAAATTTTGTGGACTTTTTGTGTTTCCCGTAAAAATTAAAATAGTTTGTTGCCGAATTTATGATGGAAATTTCGAATTTAGTTCGCAATTTTGGTATCATCGAATTTTTCTAAAATTAACAGCAAATCGGTTAAAATGAAAAAAATAGTACTCCTTCTATTCATCATCGTTATTTCGCAATTGTCAAATGCTCAATTCTCGGAGAAAAGCAAGGATTTTAAAAAATATAATGGCCTTTTTAATTTTCTATATGACGATAAAAACGATAAGGTTTATTTAGAGGTCACCGATCTGAATAAAGAATTTCTTTATGTTTATTCACTAAGTAGTGGAATTGGAAGTAATGATTTAGGTTTAGATAGGGGTCAACTTGGAAACGAGCAAGTTGTATATTTTAAAAAAGCGGGTGGAAAATTATTGTTGGTACAGCCCAATCTCAAATTTCGTGCACTGACGGACAATGTTTTAGAGAAAAAATCGGTGGAGCAGGCATTCGCGAAATCGATATTGGGCGGATTCAAGATCGAAGATGAAAAAGACGGGAAATATATCATTGATATCACCGATTTTCTGATGCAGGACACCCATGGGGTGGTTCAAAGATTAAAAGGCGCCGACCAAGGCACCTATGCGCTCGATAAAGAGAAAAGTGCCCTAGACCTTGAACGTACAAGGGCTTTTCCAAAGAATATCGAATTTGATGTAACACTTACGTTCAAAGGGGAACCCAAGGGCGGTTACGTCCGCTCCGTTACCCCGAATCCGGGCCTGATTACCGTCTCGGAGCATCATTCCTTTATTGAGTTGCCTGACAATGGGTATACAAAGCGTGACTATGATCCCCGATCAGGATCGTATCCCTTTAGTTATTACGATTATTCGACACCGGTTCAAGAGCCCATAATCAAACGGTTTGTAACCCGTCACCGTTTAAAAAAGAAGGATCCTACTACTCCGGTCAGCGAGGCGGTAGATCCCATTATTTATTATCTTGACAATGGCACGCCAGAACCGATCCGTTCTGCGCTAATGGAGGGCGGAAAATGGTGGAACCAGGCATTTGAGGCTATTGGTTATAAGAATGCCTTTCAGTTAAAAATATTACCGGATGATGCCGATCCCTTGGATGTCCGCTATAATGTGATCCAATGGGTACATAGATCGACAAGGGGATGGAGTTACGGCAGCAGTGTTACCGATCCGAGGACGGGGGAGATTATTAAGGGCCATGTGAGCTTAGGGAGCCTTAGGATACGACAAGATTATTTGATCGCCCAGGCCTTGATGAACAAGCCTTTTGCAGAACGCGATGATAATTACCAGCCCATGTTAGACCTGGCCCTGGCCCGTATTCGGCAACTATCTGCCCATGAAATAGGGCATACACTGGGTTTTGCCCATAACTTTGCCGCGAGTACGAATGGTAGGGCCTCGGTAATGGATTATCCACATCCACAAATTCGAATAACCAACGGAAAAATTGATTTTTCAGATGCCTATGCAACCGGTATCGGCCAATGGGATAAAGTGGTCGTAGCCTATTCGTATGAGGACTTTCCCTCGGGTACCAACGAGCGTGACGCACTAAATGCGATTTTGAACAAGGCAAAGGATGAAGGCCTGCGATACATTTCGGACCAAGATGCACGACCCGCCGGCGGCGCCCATGAATTTGGTCATTTATGGGACAATGGCAGGGATATAAGTTCAGAACTTGAAGACGTTCTGAAGGTACGTGCATTGGCCATTCAAAACTTTTCAATTGACAATGTGCGTTCAAACGAACCAAATTCGGTTCTCGAGGATGTGTTTGCACCCTTATATTTCTTTCATAGGTATCAAACCGAAGCGGCCACAAAAATCATAGGGGGCCTAAATTACCATTATGCCGTAAAGGGTGATGGGCAGGTGGCAGTTGAAATCGTCGACAAAAAAACACAGGCAAATGCCCTAAAAGCCCTGTTACGAACCTTAGATGCAGAAGAAATTGCCATTCCAATAAATAAATTGGCGTTGTTTCCACCTAGAGCATTGGGGTATGATAGTACACGGGAATCATTTAACGGAAAAACCGGCGTCTCCTTTGATGCTTTATCGGCCTCCGAAACCGCTGCTGATATGACCTTGGGTTTCTTGATGAATCCGGAAAGGGCATCCCGTTTGATTCAACAGAAAGCCTTGGACCCTAAGAATTTGGGATTGGAAGAGCTGCTTGATACTGTAATCGACAACACGATTAAAAAACAACAGAAAGACCCCTATTTTACCGAGGTTCAAAACAACATCAATTTTAGGGTCTTGTTCCACCTAATGAATCTTGCTGCGCGTGATGATGTGCAACCCCAAGTAAATGCGATTGCCAATAAAAAATTAAAAAGTTTTACCCTTGAGAATATGGCAGCTTTCTCCTCAGATGCTTATAAAATGGAAATGTTGCGCCGTATCGATAATTTTTATAAGCATCCAGAATTATTCAAGGTCATCCCTGCACCAAAGATTCCTGATGGTTCACCAATAGGTATGGACTGCATGGATTAAAGGCTCAATTTATTACTATGAATTATTACTATAAAGATGCAGTATATTGAAATAAATGAAGTTAATAGATACGATGAGCTAACTCGTGAGCGGGCCATTCGAACGTAAAAAAGGCACCAAAATATTTAATTTTAAATTGTATCGCATTCGAGGAAACCTAAACAAGTTGCAATTTTAACAAACCAACAATTAAATAACCCAATAAATTGAATATAAACCTAATCAGTGATACAGTAACTAGGCCAACGTCCGGGATGTTGAAGGCTATGATGAATGCTGAGGTCGGAGACGACGTATTTAAGGCCGATCCCTCCGTAAATGCCTTGGAAAACAAGGTGGCCGAGCTATTCGGCCGTGAAGCTTCCCTTTTTTTCCCATCGGGGACCATGACCAATCAAACCGCGATTAAATTACACACCAACCCTGGGGATCAATTGATCTGTGACAAATATGCCCATGTATATAATTACGAAGGAGGCGGCGTTAGCTTTAATAGCGGCGTCTCATGTAAACTGGTCGACGGGCATCGTGGCATGATGACCGCTGAACAGGTGGAAGCGGCTATCAATCCTCCCGATTTTTATCATAGTCCCTTAACCTCCTTAGTCTGCATAGAAAATACCACAAATAAGGGAGGGGGCGCTTGTTGGGATTTTGATGAGCTCAAACGAATCGGGTCAGTTTGTAAAAAACATAATCTGGGGTACCATCTGGATGGTGCCCGCCTTTGGAATGCTTTGGTCGCGAAAAATGAATCTGCCAAGCAATACGGGGCTATTTTCGATACGATTAGCGTGTGTTTGAGTAAAGGAATGGGTTGCCCTGTGGGATCTGTCCTGGTCGGAAGCAAGGCAAATATAGACAAAGCGCTTCGTATAAGAAAGATTTTGGGAGGGGGTATGCGTCAAGCAGGATATTTGGCCGCAGCTGGATCGTATGCACTGGACCATCATATGCATCGACTCGCCGAGGACCATCAAAAAGCAAAGGAAATAGGGGAGGTATTACAAGGACTTCCGTATATCAAAAAAGTAGAACCCATTGAAACGAATATTATCATTTTTGAAATCGATGAAAGTCGATTGAGTGGGGAACAATTCGTGCAAAAACTAGGGGAAAATAACATTTACATAATCGGTATGGGTCAAGGAAAATTGCGAATTGTCACACACATGGATTATACGGCAGCCATGCACGAATCTTTTCTAAACATCTTAAAGCGCCTATAATCCAACGATATCCGTAAGTCGGCTAATTTCCTTTTTTAGATTTTTGATGCCATTCTCCATCCCAGCCTCTGAATAATATAATTCGCTACTTCCAATTTGTTTTCCTTGGGCATCCTTCAAACAAAATAAAAATCGCCCTTCGTGGTTGGTTTTCCTTTCAAAAATGTTTTGTGACTTTTTCAAGGCGTGTAAATTTCTTACCGTGGCCTCCAATTCAAGCTTGTTGCTAAAGGGAAGGCTGGTCAATAAGGTGCCGCCATCTTCGGTTTGCAGGCTGAAACGGAACGAATTGTCATTTTCTTTTATCACTTGTAGCATAGTAGCGGGAAATTAGATTAGAAAGTACAAAAACTTTAAAGAGCTTGCAAATTGTAGCATTGAATACGCCATTGCCCTGAATAAAGCTCTGATTACATGGCGCATTAATAGTTGCCACGAGTTTCTATTACCCGGAGTTCCTTAAAACGGCAACGGGCAATCGATTATAAAATCCTCGCTCATTTAAATAGAGAATCCATTCCCGGAATATTGGGCATTCCCTCCTTGGCTACGGCAGCAAGTTCGGCTTCGTTCATGCGCGTGGCTTTTTCAATCGCTTTGTTTATGGTCAGGACCAAATAGTCTTGTAACTGATCTTTATCACTGAGTAATTCGTCGTCGATACTGATTTCCTTCAAAACCCTGTTCCCTGAAATCGTGATTTTTAGCAATCCATCGGAAGAATTTTCTTCCATAAATACCGTGTCCAATCTCTTTTTAGTCTCCTCAACTTTTCTTTGGGTTTCCTTGAGTTTACCCATCATACCCATCATGTCTCCTAACATAAAATACTTTTTGAAATTTATAAGGTCAAAATTACTAAATTGTGGCGAAACTCTAATTTATGATACGACGCCAAAAAAACAAAGTCATTCTTACATTAAGTATTATTTTTGCCATTTCTTGCCAAAACCAAAATAAGGATATGATTGAAATCGTTCCTCCCGTTGCTAAAAAAGTTTCTATGGAACTGATAATGCACAATGATAAAAGGATTGATAATTATTATTGGCTTAATGACCGTGAAAATCCAGAGGTCATCGCATATCTCGAGAAGGAGGACGCCTACTATAATGCCATGTCGGCACATACCAAGGATTTTCAAGAAAAATTATTCGAGGAGATGAAAGGAAGAATCAAAGAGGATGATGCCTCTGTGCCTTACAAGGAAAATGGATATTGGTATATCACTCGATTCGTTAAAGGCAAGGAGTACCCCGTTTATTGCCGACATAAAGATACCATGGATGCCCCTGAGGAAATTATATTCGATTGCAATGAAATGGCCGAGGGACACGATTTTTTCAACTTGGGGGGCATTGCCATCAGTCTTGATAATAAATTGGCCGCTTTTGGAGTGGATACCGTTTCGAGGCGACAATACGTACTACAGGTAAAAAATCTTGAGACGGGTGAAATACTGTCGGATAAAATTGAGAACACAACCGGCGGAGCAGTTTGGGCGAATGACAATAAAACGATGTTTTATAGTAAAAAGGACCCAATTACGCTGCGCTCCGATAAAATTTATAAACATATCCTAGGCGATCAAACAGCAAACGATGATCTTGTTTTTCATGAGACCGACGAAACCTTTGGTACCTATGTGTACAAATCAAAATCTGACAAATACATCATAATAGGTTCCTATAGTACGTTGACCTCAGAATTTCAAATTTTGAAAGCGGATGATCCAGACAGCAACTTTACCGTATTTTCTCCCAGGGAAAGAGGTCTGGAATATTCCATTTCGCATTATGGCGATTCGTTTTATGTATTGACCAACAAAGACAAGGCTACGAATTTTAAACTGATGAAAGTCAATGAAGGCAATACATCTTCGGATCATTGGGAAGAATTTATTCCACATAGGGAGCATGTACTGTTGGAGGACGTGGATATTTTTAAGGAGTATTATGTGCTCTCGGAAAGGGAAAATGGCCTTAACAAATTAAAAATTACCCGCTGGGACAATACCGACGGTTATTACCTCCCGTTTGAGAGCGAAACCTATACGGCCCATGTAAGTTCGAATCCAGATTTTGATACCGAGATTTTGAGATATACTTATAACTCTTTCGTAAATCCAGGTTCTGTCATTGATTTCAATATGGGCACCAAGGAAAAGACCATAATGAAAGAGCAGGAGGTATTGGGCGGAAATTTCAAAAAAGAAAATTATACTGAAAAACGCATTTGGGCCACCTCGAGGGACGGTGTAAAAATTCCGATTTCGCTCGTATACCGAAAAGATACGAAAATTGATGCCAACACGCCCCTTTTGCAGTACGCATATGGTTCGTATGGCGCGACCATAGACCCCAATTTTTCCACTGTCCGTTTGAGCCTCTTGGATAGGGGCTTTGTATATGCGCTGGCCCACATCAGAGGGGGTCAATATTTAGGAAGACGCTGGTATGAGGATGGTAAGTTGCTAAAAAAGAAAAATACTTTTAACGATTTTGTCGACTGTTCTAAATTTTTAATAGAAAAGCAATATACGAGTCCAAAACATCTCTATGCCATGGGTGGATCCGCAGGCGGTTTGCTAATGGGGGCCATAATCAATATGTCTCCAGAACTTTATCATGGCGTTATTGCGGCGGTACCCTTTGTTGATGTGGTTACCACTATGCTAGACGAAGATATTCCACTCACTACAGGCGAATATGACGAATGGGGAAATCCCAACGAAAAAGAATACTATGATTATATGAAGTCATAGTCCCCGTACGATAATGTCGAGGCCAAAAATTATCCCAATTTGCTGGTCACGACCGGCCTCCATGATTCACAAGTCCAATATTTTGAACCGGCGAAATGGGTGGCCAAACTGCGTGATATGAAGACAAACAGCAATATTTTATTGTTCGATATTAATATGGAAGCAGGTCATGGTGGGGCCTCAGGACGTTTTGAATCCTTGAAGGAAGTAGCGAAGGAGTATGCTTTTTTGTTTGATTTAGAAGGAAAAATTTAGTAATTCGAAAAAAATCGTAATTTTGTCGAAGAATTTTGCCGTTTTTGCGTTAGTGCATGGTTCTTAACTTATACAGCCTTTATGGAAAATAAGATTAACGCTTACAATAATATCCTAGAACTCATAGGAAATACTCCGATCGTTAAACTGAATACGATCACCTCGAAACTAAAAGGAAACTTTTACGCCAAAATGGAGGCCTTTAATCCTGGACATTCTTCTAAGGACAGGGTCGCAGCCTACATTATCGAGGAAGCGGAACGTAAGGGAATATTAGCTCCAGGCAGTACGATTATCGAAACAACTTCTGGAAATACAGGTTTCAGTATCGCCATGGTGAGTATTATTAAAGGATACGAATGTATTTTGGCAGTAAGTTCGAAATCCTCAAAAGACAAAATCGATATGCTTCGGTCGATGGGTGCCAAGGTCTATGTTTGTCCTGCTCATGTTAGTGCAGATGACCCTAGATCGTATTATCAAGTGGCGAAAAGACTTCACGAAGAAACGAACGGTTCTATTTATATCAATCAGTATTTTAATGAATTGAATATAGATGCACATTATAAAACCACAGGCCCCGAAATTTGGAAACAGACGAACGGTGCCATTACGCATTTGGTAGCCTGTAGTGGCACCGGGGGAACAATTTCCGGTACAGCGCGCTATTTGAAGGAACAGAATCCGAATATAAAGGTAATCGGCGTTGATGCCTTTGGATCTGTATTGAAGAAATATCATGAGACCCGGGAGTTTGACTCCAAGGAAATTTATCCGTATCGTATCGAAGGGCTTGGAAAGAACTTGATTCCTGCGGCGACTGATTTCGATGTGATCGATGAATTTATTAAGGTAACCGACGAAGAAAGCGCCCATACAGCGAGGGAAATTGCGAAGACCGAAGGAATGTTCGTTGGGTATACCAGTGGCGCAGTCTTGCAAGCAGTAAAGCAATTGAACGCGAAAGGTGAGTTTAGTGCCGATAGCAATGTGGTTGTTATCTTTCCGGATCATGGATCTCGCTATATGAGCAAGATCTACAGTGATAAATGGATGGAAGACCAAGGATTTTTTGATAGTAAGAATGTCGAGGAAACACAAGAAATACAGTTTGTAAAATAAATATATTTGGTTGAGAAACTTAAAAAAGCAAGGATGTTGACATCCTTGCTTTTTTTTATGGATCTAAAATATTATGAATGCTTACCAAAAATCTATATTTTTGCCTGAATATTTTGTAAATTTTCAATACGTCGTACACAAGATCTATCATTTTGAGTTCTACAACACTAAGGTGCGTACGTATCGATATTTGGAGATTTATTTAGCACGCTAAGCAACCCAGACTACATGAGAGACTTATTTGATAGGATTATCGAGAACAAAGGCCCACTTGGAAAATGGGCGTCACAGGCGGAAGGTTATTTTGTATTTCCAAAGTTGGAAGGTCCAATTTCGAACCGCATGAAATTTCAAGGAAAAGAAGTGATTACTTGGAGTATCAACGATTATCTTGGGCTGGCAAATCTACCCGAAATCAAAAAAGTCGATGGCGAGGCGGCATTAGAGCATGGAGCGGCCTATCCAATGGGCGCCAGAATGATGAGTGGACATACCGATTTTCATGAACAGCTTGAAAAAGAATTGGCCACCTTTGTCAGTAAGCAATCAGCCTATCTATTGAACTTTGGCTATCAAGGAATGGTTTCTGCCATCGATGCATTGGTTTCCAAAGATGATATCATCGTGTATGATGTCGATTCCCATGCATGCATCATTGATGGTGTGCGATTGCATATGGGCAAGCGTTTCACCTTTAAGCACAATAACATCGAAAGTTTGGAGAAAAACTTGGAACGTGCCACCAGAATGGCCGACCAGACCGGCGGCGGAATATTGGTGATTTCTGAAGGTGTCTTTGGTATGCGAGGGGAGCAGGGAAAACTGAAGGAAATTGTCGCGTTAAAGAAAAAATATAATTTCAGGTTATTTGTAGATGATGCCCATGGTTTTGGAACCTTGGGAAAAACGGGTGCTGGTGCAGGTGAGGAACAGGGTATTCAAGATGACATCGATGTGTATTTCGCAACTTTTGCCAAATCGATGGCCGGAATTGGAGCCTTCTTGGCCGCTGATAAAGAAATAATAGATTATTTAAAATACAATTTGCGTTCCCAAATGTTTGCGAAATCATTACCCATGATTTACGTAAAAGGCGCCCTAAAACGTTTGGATATGCTGCGCACCATGCCCCAATTAAAAGCAAAGTTGTGGGAGAATGTGAATGCCCTTCAGAACGGACTTAAAGAAAGGGGGTTCGACATTGGGAATACGTCAAGCTGTGTGACCCCGGTCTATCTGAATGGCAGTATTCCCGAAGCCATGGCACTGGTAAAAGACCTTCGTGAAAATTATGGAATATTCTGTTCTATAGTAGTTTATCCGGTAATCCCGAAAGGATTAATATTATTGAGAATGATTCCAACTGCAACACACACCTTGAAGGATATACACGAAACTTTGGAGGCTTTTTCGGCGATTCGAACCCGTCTAGAGAACGGAACATACAAAAAATTATCTGCAGCCGTGGCAGCGGCCATGGGCGAGTAATACAACAACAAATCCCAACTCCCACCCCGATAGATCCCGATAGCTATCGGGAGGGGCCAAATTCCAACTCCAATTGATTCTATCCAGGAACTTGGATTTTGGGATTTCAAATTTACTTCAGATTTTTCCGATAGGTGCGTCGTCTTTTATAGATTACCGGATCAAAGTGCTTCCACATCTGCCGAATAGCGACATTTTCTTCCAACTCGGGCGTGCGATAGCACATCTCGATTTTTTTCTCGGTGAAGGTTTTGTGGTATTCATTGAAAATAACTGCCGTAACGCCTTTGTTCTGATAGTCGGGGTGAATGCCTATCAGATAAAAGATAACGTCCTTACTATTTTTTTTTGCGCTTAAAAGATGGAAGATTCCAAAGGGGAAAAGATGCCCTTTGGCTTTTTGTAAGGCTTCTGAAAATGAAGGCATTACAATGGCAAAGGCAATCAATTTGTCGTCTTTGTCGACTATGAACTTGATGTATTCCGGGTTTATGAAACTGATGTATTTTTTTTTGAAATAGGCCTTTTGCACCTCGGTAATTGGTACAAAGGAAGAAAGTTTGGAATAGGTTTCGTTAAAAAGGTCGAACATTTGATCTGCCATAGGAAGTACTTCCTTGGTCTTGGTAAAGTTTATTTCCCGCAACCCGTACCTGCGCTTGACCAAGTCGTTCAACTTTGTAAACAATGCAGGATCGGCATTCGCCGCAGGGAACTTATTTTCCATATATTCCTTCTCTTTTACCAATCCCATTCCCTCATAATGTGATTGATAATATGGATAGTTATACCAGGTGATCATCGTTCCGATATGTTCAAAACCCTCTGTAAGCACGCCTACCTTATCTAAATTCGAAAAACCTACCGGCCCTTCCATATAGTCTAATTCGTGTTGTTTTCCGAGCTCGGAAACTTTGTTTAGAAGCACCTTGGATACTTCAGGATCATCAACAAAATCAAACCAACCAAATCGTATTTTCCTGATTTTTTGCTCCTTGACTTCAAGCCAATTGATAATGGCAACTATTCGGCCTAAAAGTTCGTTATTCTTATAGGCCAGAAAAAACCAGGCATCGGCATTCTTAAAAGCCGGATTTTTTTCCCGATCAAATGATTCTAATTCATCATTGATAATTGGCGGAACCCAAAAAGGGGAATTCTTATAAAGCGAAAAGGGAAATTTAACGAACTTTTTAAGTTCTATTCTTGTGGTTGCTTCCTTTAGGGTGACCATACGGTACATTTTGTAGGGTCAATATTAGCAATAATTGAGGTGAGAATAAAATTTAGTAATTTTAATATATTCTAAAATCAGTGAATTTATGGGATTTGAATTTTAGAAGTCGATTTCGCCATTGCCCTTCTTTTGTTTACTTTTTTGAGTTTTTTTTAATTTTCGCAATTGCTTTTTGGAAGGTCCCAAATCAACATCTTCGGCACCCGAGCCTTTATTCTTCCCCATCTTTCTTTCAATTTTCTTCATGGCCTTCTTTTGAATAGGTCCGCCATTTTCACCAGCATTTTGGTCCTCGATAGCCTTTTGACGGTCTTGATGGAAGTCAAAGCGATATGATCCGCCGAGGGTAATGAATATGCGCGATGGCGTATTTTTGAAGCTAGCCCCCATATTCATATCAACCTGTAAATTTTCGCTAAGCAAATGAGCAATACCTCCTCGAAGCAAAACATCCGAATACCGGTCACTTTGAATTCCTTGGTACTCTAAGAAGGCACTCCATTTGGGATTCCGAAAGGCGTGTGATATCGACACCAAATAACTAAGTTCTGGAAAATCACTCGCAATCCTATCATACGCAATATTCGTTATTAAAACGAAACGTGGGGTTAGTCTGCTCTGTGTAGCTACCATACCCCGATATGAGATCGTAGGATCGCCCACATAAAAAGGATTGTCGCCAATATTGAAGGTGGCCCCTCCATATAACGAAACCGAAGGTACCAGATTTTTAAGTTGAAATACATTATTGGCACGCCAACTGCGAATATTGGGCTTGTTGCGTTCCGGATTCTTATAACGATCATACAGTAAGTATTTCAGGCCGACCCGGTTTCTATAAAAGTCAGTAAATGAATCAGAAGTACCTGAATTTGAATACGTTATATTTTGATTTTGAAAAGTACCCTCATAATTGAGCTCCAATTCCTCGAATAGGAGGCCGTAACGTATCGATAGGTCGGTACCCCAAATATTCGATTGCGTGTTCAATAAGCTGTGGTCTTGCTGTTCATAAACAATTCCCAATTCGGCTTGGATAACCCCCTTGCCTACGGCATAGGCGCTTACCGATAATCCAGGACGATTCGAATTGATAACATCGGTATATTGCGTGAAACCGGCGAACGGTAGGCTTATAAGAAATACTAGAATTACTCGATTCATTTTTTTGCTTGGTTATTGGGGAAAGCTTAAATGCAAATTTGATTACAGTTGATGGTCATCGGTATTTCGACAGTCATGGAATCAGAAATTTTTATTCTTGAATCCAGCTTCCTTATTATACGTCACACTCGATGGTCAATTTTTGTATCGACACTTCGTTGATTTAAAATTATCGTCAACAAAGGGAGTAAAGGACTACTTTACCATATTTTTAAGACTTTTGCCCTGATAATACAACGTGAGAATTGTATTTTTGATATAAACAATTAAAAATAATTATGGCTTTTTTAAGGACGATCTTAATAATCTTACTGGTATATTATCTATTTAAGATACTGGCAAAGTGGTTGGCCCCTAAATTGTTTAGCTATGCCGCCAAGAAGACCGAAGCCCATTTTCAGGAAAAATTTGGTGATTTTGCGAGGCAGAATAGGGAACCGGAAGAACATATAGGTGATATTATCATAGAGAAAAAACCAAAGAAAAAAGGGGGTGCATCGCAAAATGTGGGTGAGTATATTGATTTTGAGGAAGTAGATTGATTAAATTAGCACCACCAACCCGTTAAACCATTCCATGCAAACAGGTTTAAAATCTTTTTTTGTTCATTTTTTCGTTACCGTTTTTTTTGTAGTTGTTGCTTTGGCCTATTTTGCGCCCGTACTTCAGGGTAAGGTCATTGAGCAGTCAGATATCATCCATTTCACTGGAATGGCTAAGGAACAGAACGATTTCAGAAAAGAATTCGGCGTTGAACCTTATTGGACCAATAGTGCATTTGGCGGGATGCCAACGTATCAGTTAGGTGCCTATTATCCCTATGACTATGTCAAGAAGTTAGATAGCCTGATACGTTTTTTACCCCGTCCCGCCGATTATCTATTTTTATATTTTATAGGTTTTTATATACTTCTGTGCTGTCTCAAAGTAGATTTTAGACTGGCCGCCCTGGGAGCAATTGCATTCGGATTTTCTACCTATTTGATTATTATACTGGGGGTAGGCCATAACGCAAAGGCACATGCCATTGGGTATCTTCCCATTCTATTGGGCGGAATCGTGCTTGTATTTCGAAGAAAATACCTCTGGGGCTTTGTATTGACTGCAGTTGCCATGGCCCTCGAAATAGGGGCCAACCATTATCAAATGACCTTCTACTTCATGTTGCTGGTGCTTATTCTAGGCCTGGTATATTTGATTGAAGCTATCCGTAAGAAACAACTAAAACATTATTTAACTTCGATAGGGCTGCTAATTGTGGCAGTAATTCTAGGCATTGCGGCCAATGCGACCAGTCTGATGGCTACTAAGGAATATGCAGATTGGAGTACACGGGGTAAATCTGAAATTACAATAAATCCAGATGGTTCA
>JALHST010000306.1 GCA_022865355.1 Maribacter sp.
AATTAGTACATATGCCAATGTTCCTTGGATCACATCAAAATAATATAGAAATCCTATAAGGATTGCCAAGGCTATGCGTACCATCCTATCAGTACTTCCCATGTTTTTTTTCATCATTTATAATTTAATTTTTAAGGTATTCAACCAAAAGAACAATACCCGTAATCATGCCTATACAAACCATACAGACCAAGATAAGTTTTAGGCCTTTCGTAAATTTCATCCCCAAAGATATTGTTTAAAAATGCCTCAAAATATGACATATGTCATTCTAGAGCGTTGAAGGGCAAACATATTCCGTTACTGCCACGCCGGCTTCCTTGAGGGCGTCAAAACCGCCCGTTACATCGATTACGTTATGAATCCCACGGCTTTTCAGTATAGAGGCCGCAATTACCGAGCGATACCCCCCGGCGCAATGCACATAAAATGCTTCTTCTTTCGGGAACTCCGCCATATGCTCGTTTATCTGATCCAACGATGTATTCTGTGCTCCTGCTACATGTTCCGAAACATATTCACTTGGTTTACGAACGTCGAAAACCTGGCTCGGATTCGATTTGAGCCGTGATTTTACAGTTGCCGCCGGTACTGACTGAATCGTATCTACTTCCCTTCCCGATTTTTTCCAAGCCTCAAAACCTCCCGCCAAATAACCGATCGTTCCATCGAACCCAACACGCGACAAGCGGGTTACCGCTTCATGCTCGGAGCCTTTTGGCGCCACCAATAATATTTCTTGCTTGGTATCGGCGATCAAAGCGCCTACCCAAGGCGCAAAATCTCCATTGAGCCCAATAAAGATAGATCGAGGGATATGGCCTTTGACAAAATCTTCCTGGCGCCGTACGTCCAAAACCAGGGCAGAAGTCTCATTGGAGGCGATCTCAAATTCTTCTGGGGAAAGTGCCGTGGTACCGCGATCTAAAACATCGGCGATGTCCTCATAGCCTTCCTTGTTCATTTGTACATTCAAAGGAAAATACTTTGGTGGGGGCAGGAGGCCTTCGGTAACTTCTTTTACAAACTCCTCCTTCGTCATATCGGCCCGCAGGGCATAATTCATTTTTTTCTGATTGCCCAAAGTATCGACCGTTTCCTTCATCATATTCTTGCCACAGGCCGAACCTGCGCCATGCGCCGGATATACAATAATATCATCGGCCAAGGGCATTATTTTTTTGCGGAGGCTTTCAAACAAGATCCCAGCAAGATCTTCCTGGGTCAAATGCGCCGCTTTTTGTGCGAGGTCAGGACGTCCTACATCTCCCAGGAACAGTGTATCCCCTGAAAAAATAGCATAGTCCTTGCCTTTTTCATCCCTTAGCAAATAGGTCGTGCTTTCCATGGTATGGCCCGGGGTGTGTAAGGCAATAATGGTAATTTTACCCAACTTGAATTCTTGGCCATCTTTAGCAATAATCGCCTTAAAAGAGGGATTTGCATTTGGACCATAAACAATCGGGGCTCCGGTTTCTTTGGAAAGGGTTACATGGCCACTCACGAAATCGGCATGAAAGTGCGTCTCAAAAATATACTTGATTTTGGCATGGTCTGATTTAGCTCTTCTTATATAAGGATCCACCTCGCGTAAGGGATCAATGATCGCAACCTCACCGTCGCTCTCGATATAATAGGCCCCTTGTGCCAAACATCCTGTGTATATCTGTTCAATTTTCATACTCCTTTCTTTAAAGTTGCCACAAAAATAATGCTTAATTATTTGTGAAAAAGTAACTTTAGTTACCGTGCAATTTGTTTTGATAGGCCACTTTGCTACCCGCAATCGACACCGAGTTGGGATTGTCAAAGTAAGCAACGGCCTCATTGGTCTTTGCAAAAAGAAACTCCCTATCAAGTTCGTTAATAATACCACTACTAAAAATAATATCCCGGGTAGGGCCTATGGCCCCGGCAATATAAAATTGCAAATTTCTGTCATGAATATCATGAATTACTTTTATCAACATTTGTGTCGCCGTAGAATCAATATAGTTTATGGCCTCGGCATTCACGATTACTCCCTTTAATGCCTTTCCCTTGGCTTCGATATGTTTTAAAAGTTGTTTTTTGAAAAAGCCCGAATTTCCGAAATATAATTGTGCATCGAAACGTACGATCAACAAGTCGTCACGTACGACGGCCTCATTCCCGAAACGGTCGACATTCTTGTAATAATCGGTATCCTTGATATTTCCCAAAACCGCGAAATGCGGATTCGAAGTGCGATATACCATAAGTAATAAGGAGATAAGGACACCGATAAGAATACCTTCCTTGATGCCTATGAAGAGTGTAACCAAAAATGTAATCAATAACACCATAAATTCATCCCTTCGATGCATCCACAAGCTTTTGGCATATCCTGCATCAATAAGACCGAAAACGGAGACCATAATGATCGAGGCCAGGGCGGCATTCGGCAAAAAATAAAACAAGGGGGTCAAAAACAAGAGGGTGACCAATACCAATACGACACTCACCAAGGCAGCAAGGTTTGTTTTTGTTCCAGATTCCTGGCTGATGGCGGAACGGGAAAAACTGGCCGTAGAGACATACGATTGAAAAAAAGAGCCCACCATATTAGCGGTACCTAATGCCACCAATTCTTGATTTGCATCAATGGTCTCTTCACCGTTTTTGTCCTCAAGTGCCCTTCCGATCGAAATCGTTTCTAAATAACCGACCAGTGCCAAGGTTATTACCATAGGCCACAATTCGCCAATACCTTCAAGCGTGAAATGTGGCATCTTGAAGTGGGGCAGCCCACTCGGAATGTTTCCGACCAATTTAACGCCATGGGCTTCTAATTTCATAAAGTAGACCACCAATATTCCCGCCACCACTACCAATAAGATTCCTGGGATTCTTTTGTCCCATTTTTTCAAGAGTAGGATGATAAGAATGCCGAGTAAACCTATCGCCAAGTCATATGGGTTGGTCTGCCCGACCTTTTCAAAAACATGCTGTACCAAAACATGAAAACGATTACTGTTTTCAATATCTGCCCCAAGAAGATGCTTTAACTGACTGAATATAATGATAATGGCCGCACCGGAAGTAAAGCCACTAATAACCGGCTTGGAGAGGAAGTTTACCAAAAAACCCATGCGCAACAGGCCAAATAGCAACTGAACGGCCCCCACTAAAAAAACCAGAAAAATGGCCATAGCGATATAGTTTTCTATGCCCGAAATGGCCAAGGTGCCAAGACCGGCAGCCACTAAAAGCGAATCCATCGCCACCGGACCGACCGATATTTGGCGGGATGTACCCAAAAATGCGTACATCATAACGGGGATCAAAGCGGTATATAGCCCATATACAGGTGGTAATCCGGCAATCATGGCATAAGCCATGCCCTGTGGAATAAGAATAATCCCGACAGTAAGACCCCCGACCAAATCTTTTGGGAACCATGCCCATTTATATTTCGGCAACCACTGTAAAACCGGAAGAAATCTACGCATGTGCCAAAGGTACTGTAAAATAAAAAATCTTGGGTAATATTGGTTTCATTTCAGAGTAGTCATTCATGGTCTACTATCAAAAAACATATTGTATATTCAGGGTATCAATACTTGTGAAATGAAAACAACCTTTCGATATACCCAATTAACGTTCGCAATTTGTTTAGGCCTTTTGATCAGTCGCTGTGGCACTGTAAAAGTACCGGCCCAACCGATGGAAGCGGAATGGGTTCCCCTGTTCAATGGGAAGGACCTAGACGATTGGACGGTCAAGGTGCATCATTATGACGTCGGCGATAACTATGCCGATACGTTTCGGGTCGAGGATGGTATCGTAAAAGTACGCTACGACAAATATGATGGGCAATTCAATGACCGATTCGCCCACTTGTATTACAACAAACCCTATTCGTATTATCACCTTGTAGTCGAATATCGATTCGTTGGTGACCTCTATCCCGGAGCCCCGGTCTATACGCTTAAAAATAGTGGGGTCATGTTTCATTCACAAGACCCAAAAACGATGCCTAAGGAACAGAATTGGCCAATTTCGGTCGAACTGCAGTTATTGGCCGGGATCAAGGAAGGCGAACCGCGTCCCACAGGTAATATGTGTTCACCGGGTACCGATGTGGTCTATGAAGGAAAGATAGACCCCAGACACTGCATCAATTCTTCTTCGAAAACCTATTTCGGAGATCAATGGGTACGCGCCGAAGCCATTGTTTTAGGCGATTCCTTGATAACCCATATCGTAAATGGCGATACTGTATTGCAATACAGTAAACCTCAAATCGGCGGCGGGGTGGTGGAAGGATTTGATCCCTTACAAAAAAAGGACGGCCAGTTATTAAAAGAAGGCTTTATCGCCTTGCAAAGTGAAGGCCAACCCGTTGATTTTCGATTGGTGGAAATCAAAAACCTGAAAGGCTGTAAGGATCCGAAAGCGACCAATTACAAAGCCTATTATGTAAAATCAGACCCTTCGGCCTGCGTTTATAAATAATCCCTTCCGCATACTAAAATTGTGATTTAGGTAGATCCTAAAAATGAGCATATATCCTGAAAAAGACAGGATAGGCCAATTAAGACTTTGATTTTGGTGGCTACTAATCAAGAATTCACTCCTGTAGAAAACCTTTTCCATTACCACAGCGGTTCATAATTCAAAAAAATAGCCATATGCCGTATCTTTGGGATTCAAAGAGATAGCCGTTCTATGATTTCAAAATACTTTTTTTTCTGTCTATTTTTCCTGAGTCTTTTTATAGGCCATTCGCAAAAGCTCGACCTATCATATCTGGAAAATCTGGCGATTCGCAATGTGGGCCCTGCAAATATGAGTGGTCGTATCACCGCTATTGATGCCGTAACAGAGAACCCAAAGATAATATATGTAGGTGCGGCCTCCGGAGGGGTCTGGAAATCGGAAAACGGGGGTACCGCTTGGTATCCAATATTCGATGATCAACCCACCCAAAACATTGGGGCCATTGCCATTCAACAAAATAATCCCAGCGTAGTTTGGGTGGGTACTGGGGAAGGCAATCCAAGAAATTCGATGAATTTGGGCATGGGCATTTTCAAGAGCTTGGATGCCGGTAGAACTTGGAAACCCATGGGGCTGGAGGCCACCAAAACAATTCACCGGATTCTCGTGGATCCGCAGAACCCAGATGTGATATATGTAGGCGCCATGGGAGATCCGTTCACCCCGAGCGAACATAGAGGGCTGTATAAAACGACCGATGGGGGACAATCTTGGAAGAAAATATTATAT
>JALHST010000307.1 GCA_022865355.1 Maribacter sp.
ATTCACGTTGCAATAATTTGGTGGCTTCGGGATCCCCGACGACGGTCCTGGTTTTGGGATCATAAATCAAGGGTCTTTTTAAATCCATTGACATATTTGCCAAGATGCAACTGGCAGTCGATATATGTCCTTGTTCAATATCGGCGATGGGAAGAGTGCCATTCTCGATGGCCCCAAGAAAATTGCGCATATGTCTTCGCGTAGCGGGCGCGGCATTCAATTCGTTATCTTTTTCGACAAGGTCTTCCGGATACTGCTCCCTTTCGTAGAGCACATCAAAATGAACGGGTTTTACATCTTCGCCATAAGGAACAAAATCGGCTTGCATGGTACTGCCCATCAAGACGCCGTTTTCCCCATAGATCTTAAATGACCAAGGGTATTCGGGATCTGCTGGGTTTCCCCAGGTTCTGTGTTGCCAAACACAGTTTAGTTCAGGATATTCAAAAACCGCGGTCTGGGTATCCGAAATATTCGATTTGCCCTCTTTTTGTACGTATATGCCCCCTTCCGAACTAATACGATCGGGCCAACCAAGGTCGAGCATCCAGCGAACGGTATCGAACATGTGCACACACATATCCCCGACAATACCATTGCCATATTCCCGAAAGGTGCGCCACCATCTTTTATGCGGTATGCCGTCATACGGGCGGTATGGTGCTGGCCCTGTCCACATTTCATAGTCCAAAAAATCAGGTACCGGTTGCACTGGAGGATTGCCATTGGCGCGCATATGAAAGTAGCAGCACATATCTACATGGGCAATTTTCCCTAAAAGTCCGGTGTCTACGATCATTTTTTTGGCATCTACAAGATGGGGAGTACTCTTTCTTTGTGTGCCCACTTGCACGACACGATTATATTTTCGAGCTGCCGCTACCATGGCTTCGCCTTCAATAACATCAACGCTGATGGGTTTTTGTACATATACATGTGCCCCTGATTTTATTGCCTCGATACACTGCAGGGCATGCCAATGATCCGGTGTGCCGATAAGAACAAGGTCCAAATCCTTTTTCTCCAACATTTTCCGGTAATCTTTGTACAAAACTGGTTTTTTACCTGATTTTTGACGTTGGGAGACGAGTTCGGCAACTTCATTTAAAAAATTACTATCTACGTCGCAAAGCGAGATCACATCTACGTTGGCCACTTGGATCAGTTTGAAAAGATCACTAGTCCCATACCAGCCTGTTCCGATGAGTCCCACACGAATGGGTTTGTCTTTATTCGACAGGTCGAATCCGTAGGCGCCTAAGGTTGAAAGGAACATGGCGGCTGAAGTAGTTTTAATAAAATTTCGTCGGTCAATGTGGTTTTTATCAATTTCCATCACGAGAGGGTTTTGCTATTTAATTCCATTTGACTAAAGATATTGAAATCTCTTTGAAAATCGAACAGTTATGGTGTATTGTTTATTTCACTATATTTAAATGTCACGCTATAAAACCAAGATCTGTGCGCACGCTATTTTTTTTACTGCTATTTGTGTTGGTCGGATGTCCGGTATCCTCGGCCAAGGTAGCCTTACCTTCAATTTTTGGCAATAATATGGTATTGCAACGCGATTCGCAGGTGCTGCTTTGGGGTTGGGGAAGTCCGAATGAAGAAATCTCCATTGTTTCGAGTTGGGACGATAAAACGTATTCGGTAAAGACCGATAACGCGGCCAATTGGAAAATCTATCTGACCACGCCCCTAGCGGGAGGGCCTTATCGTATTACCATTAAAGGCGAAGATGCTAGCATTTCCCTCGAAAATATTTTAATCGGGGAAGTGTGGTTGTGTTCTGGGCAATCGAATATGGAATGGAGCGCGAACAGTGGCATCGACAATGCGCAGGAAGAAATTGCGAATGCGAATTATGCCAACATACGACTGTTCTCTGTTGATAAGCGCACCTCCTCAACGCCTCAGGATGATCTTTCTGGGAGTTGGGAAGTGTGCACCTCTGAAAGCATGCAAAATTTTAGTGCGGTTGCCTATTTTTTTGCGAGGAGGTTACAAGAAAAAATGAATATCCCGATTGGCCTCATTGATTCGTCCTGGGGGGCGACCTGTGCCGAAGTATGGAGTCCTGAAATAGTATTCGAAGCCCATGAAGACTTGCAAAAAGAGGCTGAAAAAATTGGTCCCAATCAGTGGGTTACCACAGAACCAACGGTGATTTATAATGCGATGATAGCACCGATTACCCCTTTTAAGATAGGAGGTGCCTTATGGTATCAGGGAGAATCGAATACCGCCAATGCAGAAACCTATGAGGAATTGCTTACCGCAATGATCGGATCATGGCGCGAAAAATGGGGATATGAATTCCCATTTTACTATGTACAGATAGCGCCGTTTAATTATGGAACTCCAGAACAAGGCGTCGTGGTCCGTAATGAACAACGAAAGGCTATGAAATTTCCGAAAACCGGGATGGTGGTAATCAGTGATAACTGTACGGTAGACGACATTCATCCGAGAAACAAACAAGTTGTTGGCCTGAGGCTGGCCAATCTCGCCTTAAAGGACTCCTACAAAATAGGGGATGACGAAGTATACGGGCCGCTCTTCAAGGAAATCAAAGCGGATGGAAAAAAAATCGAAATAATTTTCGATCATGCCGATGGACTTTTTTTCAAAAATAAGGAACCTTCTCAGTTTGAAGTCGCCGATAAGAGTGGACCATTCTATCCGGCGAAGGCCATAATTAAAGACAATAGGGTTATCGTGAGTGCTAAAGAAATAGCAGAACCCGTGCGCGTTCGCTATGCTTGGAGTAATACGGCACTGCCCACCCTCTTCAATGGCGCAGGGTTGCCCGCCTCAAGTTTTATAAGCGATTAGATTGGTTTTGCAGTTGACGGTACTTCAGATTTTTATATTGGAAATCTGATGCCATTAAAAGCCATCGATTCCTTCGCAAGAACGTAGCTTCAGAGATGTATTTCGTTACATCAATGAGGCTTTTGCTAGATTTTGTTATTTTACTAGCAGTTGCGCGCGAATACAGAATTGTTAAACTATTTTTTGCTATACTTATACGATTTTATCAATTGACGAGCAAAAAATAAACATTGAAACAAAGCTTCATGGAGATATTAAAGAAAATACATAGGGAAATTACGCAACTTGCCAAGGAAGACTGTTTTTTAGTGTTCGATCGTACAAAGGAAATTTTTGATTACCCTGTTCACTATCACCCCGAATTGGAACTGAACTATATATCGAACGGAAAAGGAATTCAAAGAATCATTGGGGACAGTATAGAGGAAATAGATGATTTGGAATTGTTACTGGTGGGCCCAAATCAATATCATGGTTGGTTGCAGCAGGATTGTCCTCCCAAAAAAATGCACGAAGTTACCATTCAGTTCCACAATGATTTATTTGATGCTACCTTATTAAGCCGGAGTGTTATGAAGCCCATTAAAAACCTTTTTGACAGATCCGTCCATGGGGTGCTGTTTTCAAAGGCAACGACGCTGCAAATGGCTCCTAGATTGTCTATGGTTTCAAAATTAGGGGGGATGGACTATTTTCTAGAATTGGTCTCGATTTTATCGGATCTCGCCAATTCTAGAAATCAAAGACTGTTGTCGACCACGACCATTCTGAACAAAAATGTCGAGAACAGTGATAAAATCAAGCTACTGTGCGATTACATCCAGAATAACTATGCTTCCAAAATTTCCCTATCGGAAGTTTCTGAACTTTTAAATATGAGCAATGTTTCCTTTAATCGCTTTATCAAAAAGCGGACGGGAAAGACCTTTGTCGAATATTTGAACGATGTGCGTATAGGGTATGCGGCGCGTTGGCTTATAGAAAAAGATTTAGGGGTTTCCGAAATTGCCTTTATGTGCGGCTTTAACAGCATTGCGAACTTCAATCGCGTTTTTAGAAAATCGAAAGGACGCACGCCATCCCAATATAGGGAAGATTTTTCTGGAATAAAAAGGGTATTCTAACACCTTGAGGAACTATCCCACAAATGCATACGATTTTGTCTTTTCTGGTATAAATAATTTCATTGAAAAAAAATCGCGATGTAATTCCGACAAAAAGAGCCGTTTTATTTTTATTATTTTTTAAATTGTGGCACATAACTAAAATTTAAATATGCAGATAAAGGAATCCTCAGAAATGTATGATGTCATTATCGTTGGCTCAGGTGCCGGAGGCGGTATGGCAACTAAGCAATTGGCCGATGCCGGCCTAAATGTGGCGGTGGTCGAGGCCGGACCCTATTTTGACCCGGCCGACCCTAAAACCATGACCCAGTTGAAATGGCCTTATGAATCGCCAAGGAGGGGCGCTAATACCGATCGTGTCTTCGGCGAATGGGATATGGCCTATGGAGGGTGGGATATTGAAGGCGAACCCTATACCCATGCGGAAGGGACCGAATTTGATTGGTACCGCTCCCATATGTTGGGAGGTAGGACCAATCATTGGGGTCGTATTTCATTGCGTTTTGGCCCACATGATTTTAAGAATAAGGATCATGATGGCCTCGGGGATAATTGGCCAATAAGCTATGAGGATGTAAAACCATATTATGATAAGGTCGATAAATTGATCGGGGTTTTTGGAACCAAGGAAGGCCGTCCCAATGATCCGGACGGATTCTTCCTACCTCCACCAAAACCGCGACTGCATGAACTCTTCTATATTCAAGGGGCCAAAAAAACAGGGATCCCCGTTATTCCGGGTCGATTATCAATGCTTACAAAAAGGATCAATAAGGATCGAGGAGTATGCTTTTACTGTGGCCAGTGTTCTAGATCCTGTTCGGTTTATGCTGATTTTTCTGCGGGAAGTTGCCTGATATTCCCAGCCCAAAAAAGCGGTGGAAAAGTGAAGATTTTCGTAAACTCGGTAGTCCGCGAAGTAACGACCAATGAGGAAGGGAAAGCTACCGGGGTATCATACATAAGCAAGGATGATCGTATGGAATACAAATTAAAGGCAAAAGTGGTCGTCTTGGCGGCCTCGGCCTGTAGTTCGGCACGTATCCTTTTAAATTCAAAAAGCAAACAACATCCCAATGGGTTGGGAAATAGTAGCGATGTCGTCGGAAAGTACCTCAATGATTCAACAGGAGCTAGCAGGGCTGGTTTCATTCCTGGTTTGATGAACCGAAAGCCATCTTATAATGAAGATGGCGTCGGGGGTATGCATGTGTACACACCTTGGTGGGGTGATAATACCAAACTAGATTTCCCACGGGGCTACCATATCGAGGTATGGGGTGGTATGGGGATGCCGAATTATGGCTTTGCTTACAATCCGAATGCCTTCAATAAGTTTTTTGGCCTACCAGTTGGAGGTTATGGAGAAGGCCTGCGGGAAGATGTCAAAAAATATTATGGAGCGGTGATTGGCTTCGGGGGCCGAGGAGCACCGGTTGCCCGCAAGGATAACTATTGCGAAATTGATCCGACCACCGTGGATAAATTTGGTATTCCGGTTTTAAAATTTAATTATAAATGGTCTGATTTTGAAAAATTGCAGGCCAAACACATGCAACAGACCTTTGAGGAATTGATCCATAATATGGGCGGGGAATTATTGAGTCCGACACCCACCAAAGAAGAAGACTATGGCCTGGAGGCCCCAGGTAGGATCATTCATGAAGTTGGAACGACCCGTATGGGCGATGACCCGAAAACTTCGGTTACAAATAAATACCAACAGTTACACGATGCCAAAAATGTCTTTATCGTTGACGCAGGACCGTTTGTATCGCAAGGCGATAAAAACTGTACCTGGACCATTTTGGCACTCTCCTGGCGGGCCAGCGACTATATCATTGAACAATTGAAACAGCAAACTATTTAGAGGATGGACAGAAGAAAAAGTATACAGACCATTATTCTTGGAGCCGGTGCCTCCGCGTTGGTATTTCACGGGTGTAAACCTGAAGGTGAACCTACCCTTGCCGAAGCCGTGGCCAAATCTGATGAGAACTATTTTGGTAGGACCCCAGAGGAATTGGAACGGATCGAAAAGTTGAATGCTGAAAAATTGTTCACCGATCATGAGCTTGATACCATCGGTGCCCTGAGTACCGTTATCCTGCCTCCGAAAGAACCCAACGGAGGCCCTATCGAGGCCGATGTCCCAAATTTCATTGAATTTATGGGGAAGGATCAACCGGATCTTCAGATTACCCTCCTAGGAGGATTAATGTGGCTGGATCACAAAAGCAATACTGAATATGGCACCGATTTTAAATCGGCCTCGCTCGAACAACAGAAAGCGATTTTAGACCCCATTGCCTTTCATGATCCGAACAAGTCTTTGGATGACCAAGCCTTGGAAATTCAGTTTTTTTATTTGATGCGGGGCCTTACCATGACCGGATATTACACTTCAAAAGTCGGTATTGCCGATTTAGGGTACAAAGGCAATATGCCGAATATCTGGGATGGGGTGCCTGAAGACGTCTTGGCGCAACATGGGGTGGCGTATGATCCCGAATGGATCGCCAAATGCGTCGATCAAAGCAAACGTAATGACATTGCAGAATGGGATGAACAGGGCAATTTATTGACTTGAAGTCCGTATCGAATCAGGATTCCCTGAACAATCGGTCAACTAAGTAGTGAATTGGCTGGTTCGCATGGCAGAGCCAGGGATTAATGCGCATTCGGGAATTCTAAAAAATGAATAAAATTAAATGAATAGAACTATGAAAAAACTGATAATAATTTTACTGATTATGGCCTGTGGTCCGCTTGTATGGGCCCAGGAAGTAGGCCTTCAACTCTACAGCCTACGCGATAAATTCAAGACCGATGTCCCTGGTAGTCTGGATCTCATCAAATCATGGGGTATCACCAAATTAGAAGGAGGAGGCACGTATGGCATGTCGATGGAGGACTTTAAAAAAGCCCTAAGTGACCGAGACCTCGAAGTAGTCAGCGTTGGGGCCGATTATAATGAACTAAAAGACGACCTCGATAAAGTCATAAAAAATGCCAAGGATTTTGGTGCGAAATATGTCATGGTCGCATGGATTCCGCATGATGGCAACACCTTTACATTCAAGGAAGCCAAAGAGGCCACCGATTTGTTCAATATGGCCGGAAAACGATTGAAAGCGGCCGGCTTACAACTGGCGTATCATGCCCATGGCTATGAATTTCGCCCCTATGAAGGGGGTACCCTGTTCGATTATATGGCAAAAAATGCGAAAGATTTCGGATTTGAGATGGATTTGTATTGGGTGCAGCATGCAGGTGCCGATCCCTTGGCCGTCCTAAATACCTATCCCGATAAGTTTCTCTTGTTGCATTTAAAGGATATGGAAGAAAACGTCGCCTATAATGACACGGGACATGAGGATGTCGAGACCAATGTGGTGCTTGGAACGGGCAAGGTCGATATTGCCGGTCTTGTTAAACGCGCCAAGGAATTAGGCATCGAATACCTATTTATAGAGGATGAATCTTCAAGGGTAGAGGATCAGGTTCCACAGAGTCTGCTATACCTTAAGGGATTGTAATAACATTCTAAGAAACATTTGACAGCTCCGCTCTTGGTCCCAAGAGGGGAGTTTTTGTTTAATGGCCTAATCGACTATCTTTAGGTCGACAAGCATATTTTAAAAATGAAAACACGCTTTGTGCTACGAAATACGGCGCACCTTTTTTTCATGTTCCTGTTTTTTTCATGTACCGAGAAAAAATCGGACGACGCCAAAGTTCAAGAAGTTTCTAGGCCTAACATCATCTGGCTGGTGGCAGAAGACCAATCGCCGGAATTTTTCCCGATGTATGGGAATCATACCATTGCCTTGCCAAACTTAGAGGCTTTGGCACGGGATGGGGTGGTTTTTGACAATGCCTTTTCTCCGGTGCCCGTATGTGCTCCGGCAAGAAGCGCGATCATCACCGGGATGTATCCTACCACCTTGGGTACCCATAATATGCGTACCTACAATGCCTACCAGACCCAAAATCAACCTGAGATCGGCGTCCCGAGCTACTCGCCGATCGTACCCCAAGGGGTCAAAATGTTTACCGAATACCTGCGGAAGAACGGCTATTATTGCGCCAATGGCCCCAAAGAGGATTACAATTTCGAAAAGACCGATGCCGCATGGGACGAAAGTAGTAAGGATCGGCATTGGCGAAAGCGAAAAAAAGGACAGCCCTTTTTTACGGTTTTTAATTTCTCGGTTTGCCACGAGTCCCAGATTTGGGCCCGTGGTAACGATTCCTTGTATGTAGATCCCGCAAAAGTCCCTGTACCCCCATTTTTTCCCGATAACCCAATTATTCGACATGACTTGGCCGTGAATTATAGCAATTTAAAACGACTGGATGACCAGATTGGGCAGGTAATTAAACAGTTAAAGGAAGACGGACTCTATAAGAACAGCATTATTTTCTTTTATGGCGATCATGGTGGTCCCTTTCCCAGGTATAAAAGAGCCTTATATGATACCGGTGTAAAAGTACCCATGATCATAAAGTTCACGGGAAATAGGAATGCCGGTAGCAGGGATGCACAATTGCTTAGTTTTATTGACCTGGCACCTAGCGTACTATCTTTGGTGGGCATTCAACCACCTAAAGTGATGCAGGGGCATGCCTTGTTCGGCACCTATGAAGTGGCGCAAAAACCCAAATATACCTTTCATTCGACCGATCGTTTTGATGAATTGTACGATCGGTTGCGGGCCGTTCGTTCAAAACAATATAAGTATATCAAAAGTTTTGATACGACCATTTCCCACGCCATGCCGGTCGCTTATCGCGAACAGATGCCCATGATGCAGGAACTCAGAAAATTGTATGCTGATGGCAACTTAAACACACAACAAGCACGATGGTTACGACCAAATAAACCGGCGGAAGAACTCTACGATATACAAAACGACCCCTATGAATTGGAAAACCTGGCAGACAGGCCCGAACTTCAGGATACTTTGGTACATTTAAGAAAAGTATTGAACGAATGGATAGTTACGACCGAAGATCTTGGCCGATACCCTGAAAAAGAGTTGATCGCCAATTGGATGCCCAATGGCGAGCAACCCCAATTACCCCCCTTGGAAATGGAGGACAAGGAAGATGGCATTGCGTTATTCTCAAAGCAGCCCGATGCCACCATCGTTTGGAAACAGGCGCAAGATACCGCTTGGAAGGTATATCAAAAACCCTTGCCTTCCGGCAGTTCATTTCAAGCCAAGGCAGAGCGGATCGGCTATCGGGATAGTGAGGTGTTGAAGTATGAAATTGATTAGACCTTCATTGGGTTAGAACGGTATTCGAATAATATTATAAATGGCCCATATGAATAAGGAGTTTGTTCCAAAATTATTCACGGTATTAAAGGAAGGAATTAGTGGAAAGCAACTGCGAATTGAAATTGTTTCCGGTTTAATAGTTGGAATCGTAGCTCTGCCATTGGCCATTGCCTTTGCTATTGCTTCTGGTGTTTCTCCGGAAAAAGGATTGATTACCGCAATTGTAGCAGGGATAATTATTTCGGTTTTTGGGGGGAGTAGGGTACAAATTGGAGGACCTACTGGCGCTTTTATAGTTATAGTTTATGGAATCGTTCAGCAATATGGTATGAACGGATTAACGATTGCCACTTTTATGGCGGGGTTTATTATTATAGGTTTTGGCCTCGCTCGTCTGGGAAATTTATTAAAATTTATTCCATATTCCCTTATAGTAGGTTTCACTAGCGGGATTGCCTTAATCATTTTTTCATCGCAGATAAATGATTTTCTTGGGCTTCACCTTGCAAAAGTACCTGCCGATTTTATTGAAAAATGGAAATTGTACTTTCAATCCTCTGCAAACCTGAATCTTTATGCCATCGCTATTAGCGCATTGACGGTAATAACGATCGTTTATTTTCCAAAAATTACGAATAAAGTTCCAGGTTCGATTGTTGCCATATTGATATCGACCATAATAGTATCGGTTTATGGTATTCCAGTTGATACCATAGAAAGCAATTTTGGCGAGATACCCAATCATTTAAGTCTTCCGGTATTTCCACATGCCGATTATGAAACGATCAAGTCGCTTTTGCAACCTGCTTTTGCTATCGCATTGTTGGGATCCATCGAATCGCTTTTATCGGCAGTCGTTTCAGATGGGATGATCGGTGGTAAACACCGTTCCAATATAGAATTAATTGCACAAGGCGGTGCTAATATCGTATCCTCGATTTTTGGAGGACTTCCTGCAACCGGTGCGATAGCACGAACAGCGACGAATGTGAAAAATGGTGGAAGAACGCCATTGGCCGGTATTGTCCATTCCTTGGTATTATTATCAATAATGTTGCTTTTTGCACCCTATGCCAAATTAATACCCATGCCTTGCCTTGCCGGAATATTGGTAGTTGTGGCCTATAACATGAGTGAGTGGCGGCAATTCAAATCGCTTCTAAGAGGGAATAGAATTGATACCATTATATTGCTTACTACTTTTTTACTGACGGTGATTTTTGATTTGGTAATCGCTATTGAAGTCGGCATCGTGCTTTCCAGTTTGTTGTTTATGAAGCGGATGAGTGAATCAGTAAATATCGAGGCTATCACACTTGAAGAAATAAATAGCGAGAATTTATTTGATAAAGAACTCAAGGATTTGCCTAAGGATGTTTTGTTATATGAAATTAACGGCCCATTATTTTTTGGAGCAGCAAGACAATTTCAAGAAACAATACTATCTACCAATATGAAACCAAAAGCAATTATTATTCGCATGCGTTATGTGCCATTGATCGATGCAACGGGTTTTCAGAGTTTAAAAGAAATAATAAAATCATATAACTCCAGAAATATAAATGTTATTCTGTCGGGGGTAGGCAAACGGCTACTATTAGACTTTGAAAATAATGATTTATTCACAGTATTGTCGAAAGATTTTATTTTTGAAGACATAGATCAAGCGATAAAAAAATCTAAAGAGAATTATTCTAAAAACCCTGCTAAATGAGATATACAGTACCCCTTGCTAAAAGATTACTTCCTATGGTAAACAGTTGGTCTCACCTTAAAAAATAAAATATGAAAATAGTTCTCATGGTATGCGCTGTCATGATGCAGTGTACACTTGCACTGAATGCCCAAAACCAAACTGCGATTCTTTGCGGGAGATTACTAACCGGAACCGATAAGGAGGTAAAAACGAATGCCGTCATTTTTGTCCAGGGAGAAAAAATCGTTGAAATTGGGACGCAAAATGCGATACGACCAGAACATACCTTAATTGACTTATCGGGGTATACCGTTATGCCAGGGCTCATAGATGCACACGTGCATCCCCTAATTTATGGGGATGATTATCAGACGAATCATTTAAAGGGCTCATCGGCATTCAATGCACTTCGAGGATTGAAGACCGTTCAAAATTGGCTTGCCGAAGGATGGACTACGATCCGAATCGCAGGGGATGCCGATACCCAGTATGCACATTTAGAAATTAGGGATGCCATAAACAAGGGAATTTTTGACGGACCACGGATTTTTGGTGCGGGTCATTACCTATCAGTAACGGGTGGCGGGGGCGATATAAATTTTTTTTCGCCCGAACAGAAGATTATTGCCGATGGCCTCATTGTCGACGGTCCGGATGAAATAAGAAAGGCCGTACGAAATGAAATCAAATATGGAAGCGATTGGATAAAAATTTTAGTTACAGGGGCCTTCATGTCAGTAGGGGATAACCCACAAAATGTCCATTTTAGTGATGCCGAAATTAGTACGGCGGTTGAAGAAGCGAAACGAAGGGGCGTACCGGTCATGGCCCATGCCCATGCTACCGAGGGAATAAACAAAGCCATCAAATTGGGGGTTCGCTCCATAGAGCACGGTACTTTTTTAAACGATGAAAGCATAGACCTATTTTTGAAGTACGATGTGTATCTTATCCCAACCCTTGCTATCGGGGAATACGGACTTGAAACCTGGGAAAATAGCGAGGCACAAGCAAAAAATATTGCCTTGACCAAAAAGTATCGGGCAGCTTTCAAGGCCATGCTGCAAAAGGCCATTAAAAGAGGCGTGAAAATAGGTGTTGGTTCTGACAATGTAGGTTTTCCTCCCAATTTTGCAGCACGGGAATTCGTAGAACTTGTAAAATTGGGGATGTCCCCCTTACAAGCGATTCAAGCAGGTACGAAAGTGAATGCAGCGCTGTTGATGAAGGATAACGAAATCGGGACCATTGAAGTGGGCAAATTCGCCGATATTATTGCCACGAAAATCAATCCTCTTGACGATATTTCTGAATTGACAAGGGTGAAATTCGTGATGAAAGGAGGGAAGGTAATCAAAGCGATTGAATAGACTAGGAATTACTTATAAAACTGAACGACAGAACAACTATTTTAATAGGTAACTTGAGATGCGATTCTGATCGAAGGGCCATACCCAGAAGAAGGGCCGATTGTCAAAGATCTGTACTCTTGATGGCGATCACGCGTACCTCTTCGGTTGGCAAAATATGTGGCGTGATAACTCCTATATTTGGCTATCGATTTGATTATGAAATGCAGGCAAAAAAAGAATAGAGATGAACAAAATCGTAAAAGTAGCGGCAGCTCAGCTTTCCCCAATATTTTTGGATAAAGAAAAGACTGTAGATAAGGCATGTGATGCAATTTTGGAGGCTGGTAAAAAAGGGGCTCATCTGATCGTTTTTCCTGAGGCGTTTATTTCAGGCTACCCAGATTGGGTGTGGCTGATTCCCAATAGTAAGGGGGCTGTCTTAAACGAACTTTATGTAAAACTAGTGGAGAATGCGGTGACGATTCCTGGCAAAACAACTGACAGACTCTGCAAGACTGCTAAATCGGCGGGCATTAGCGTAGTTATGGGCGTCAATGAACGTAATTCGGAGTCGAGTGGATCTAGCCTCTACAATAGCCTTTTGTTTATTGATTCCAATGGAGAGCTAATGGGCAAACACCGCAAGCTAATACCCACCGGAGGAGAGCGACTTATATGGGCGCAGGGTGATGGAAGTACTCTTCGATCTTATAAAACATCTGCAGGTATGATTGCCGGACTAATTTGCTGGGAAAACTATATGCCCTTGGCCAGGAATGCCATTTACCAAAGCGGAGCCCAAATACTGGTATCTCCTACCTGGGACAAAAGTGCCAATTGGTTACAATCGATGCAACATATAGCAAGGGAAGGAGGCCTTTTTGTAATGAGCACATGCATGGCACTTCGCATGAATGATATACCGGATGAATACAATTTTAAACAGCTCTACCCAGAAGGCAGGCAATGGATTAATACGGGCAATAGCTGTATCATAGCTCCTAACGGCGAGATTTTGGCGGGTCCACTCGAGTCCGAAGAAGCCATATTATATGCCGAAATCGATCTTCAGCAAATTATAGCAGCCAAGCGCATGTTTGATGTAGCGGGCCATTATTCGAGACCTGATGTTTTTGCATTTGGCTTGAAGAATTAAAATGAATAGTAAAAACCAATAGTAAGATCAAAAATTTGCCAATGCACCTTTTTCATTACCACCGTTGATAATATGCTGTATTTCATATCCACTTTTTTTTAGTTTTTTTATTCCTTTATATTGGGTTGGCTACCTACTCTATTAAAATCATATTAATAAATTCATTATTTTTAGATAAATGGATTTAATTCGACTTTAATCGTTTGAAATTCAAAGTAGTCCAACCACTGGCCCATGTTGCAATTCGATCGAAAAATCAGGCAATTACCACGCACGAATAATCGTACGGGCGAATATCGCAATTTGGTAAATGGCGACATTTTCTGTTTACTGCTGGGCCTACTGATGACCTTTCAAATCACTGCCCAGGCGCGGAATGAACTAAAGGGGGTAGGTTCGCCATTTCCGGAAATTCGGATCACGATGCCGGAACGCCAGTTTCTCTATCTACAGAAACAAAAAGGTAGCAAATTGAATCTCAAGAATTCCCAAATGACCTACAATGGCACCCCGACTAAAATAAAAGACATACATCTGCGCGGTAAAAGTACGTTACACTACCAACGTAAATCATTTTCAGTAGACCTAGATGATGCCATCAAGGTAACCATAGATGGCCAAAATGTTAGCCTAAAAAAATTCGACTTGCTAAACTTGGCTATGGACAGAAACCTGTGGCACAACCGTTGGTCTTTTTTATTGCTTTCAAATATGGGTATTTTTCCACCCGTTAATACCTATAGTACACTATGGATCAACGATCAACCACAAGGTATTTATTTGCTCGTTGAGAAACCACAGTCCGCCATGTCCCAACTGAAAAGTCCGTATATGATTCGAAGAGGCATTGAGCACAAAATTGATCAGGAGTATGTGGCAATAGACTCGAAAGATTCGGTGAAGGGGTACCGAAAAAAGTACTATGCCCTTTACGATGCAGCAAGGTTAAAGGAAGAGGCCCTATATCATCATTTACAAAAGGTACTGAATATAGAGGCCTATTTTAAGTGGATGGGATTCAATTACTTTGTGAAAAATGGGGATTATTCAGATGAACTTTTTTTGTACATAGACCCAAATTCAGGTCGATACAAAGTAATGGCATGGGATTATGACGATCTTTTGATGGACTATCCCCACGAGGGGAGAGCGGCCAGATACCAAATGTTAAAAGATCATATGATATTTTCATTGGAGGACGATTTGGATAAGACCATCGCATCCGATGAGTACGTGTACGAACATTACAAGGGTGTCCTGAAAACCTTGCTACAGACTATTGATGATGACTTATTGGATGCCGTGGCGCAGCAAGTGCTTGGGGAATTGCAAATACTTAACGAAGATACCATAAATGGGGAGGTCACACGATATTTGGATCGGGACCCGTTTAAGAGCGAATCGGCAGTCTATGATATAGATCACACGACCCAGTTCCTAAAGATGCGCAGAACCGTACTTTTAAAACAATTATAGGCGGGTAGGGCTAGCTTTATGTTGAATAAAAGGCAAAGTACCCTGCGTACTTATGCCTCCTTGTGATAATTTGTGTAAGTATTACAAAGAGGTCATTGGCTTAGCAGCCCATACTGTAGGCAGGACCTACGATTAAATTCTGAAAGGGCGTACCGCAGCATTTGTGTTAAATTAAAATTAATATTAATATGCAATTCACCATAAAGACCAGAATCAATGCTCGTCCTGAAAAGATTTTAAAGACGTGGCTTAGTAGCGAAGGGCATACCAATATGACCGGTGGAGCTGCTTTGGTTTCAGATAAAATTGGCGCTAATTTTTCAGCTTGGGACGGCTATATCGAAGGAAGGAATTTGGAATTGGAGCCGAATAGAAGAATTTTGCAATCCTGGAGGACTTCCGATTTCAACGTTGACGAGAAAGACTCCCGTATTGAAATCCTTCTCAAGGAAGTTGATGGTCAAACCGAATTGACCTTAATCCATACCCATGTTCCCGAAAGTGGGGAACATTATAAAAAAGGTTGGGAAAATCATTATTTCAAACCGATGCGGGCGTATTTTTCCCAAAGTTAATGGGTAGTGGGTAAATTTAGTTTTTAGCCCTGAATCTGCCCTGAGATTGTAGATATATTGTAAAATGTATGGTGGAAGTTAGATATGAATTGTAATCCATCATAAGGTTCCTTATAGTTTCAGCAAATAGTGTAATCCCTAATTCATATTTAGTCGATAAATAATTAAACCCATCCCTTCATCGTATTGTTAAAATTGGTATATTTAGGAAGCCCACCCCCCTGAATCAGCTGACCGATTATACAACTAATTATGAACCAGCTTATCGATAAATGGGTATTTTTTATACTTCTGATTTTGGGCCCAACATTGCTCCTGGCCCAAACCACAGTTTCTGGAACCATTACCGACAAAAGCAGCCTTCAACCTTTGATAGGTGCCAATATTCTAGTAAAAGGAAGTGTCCTAGGCACTACAACAGGCCCTGATGGGAGTTATTTATTAAAAGTAGCTATACCTCCACCTTTTACCTTGATTTTTTCATATTTGGGATACCACCGGGAGGAATTGGTGATAACCGACGAAACTACCACCTTGAACTTGGCGATGCAGGTCGAATTGATGTTGGGACAGGAAATCGTGGTGGCCGCCTCACGAATGAAGGAAAGTATCCTAGAGTCGCCTGTTACCATCGAACGGATGGGCATATTTACCATCAAACAATCCGCGGCACCTGATTATTATGATGCGCTTGCCAATTTAAAAGGGGTTCAGGTAACCAGTGGCAGCCTGAACTTTACTGCCGTCAATACACGTGGTTTTGCCGACATACGAAACGTGCGTTTTGTTCAGATGGTTGATGGTATGGACACCTCGGATCCGGTGCTAAATTTTCCTACGGGGTCTATTCACGCCTTGGGGGAATTGGATGCCGAAAGTCTTGAATTGCTGCCCGGTGCCGCCTCGGCCTTATACGGTCCCAACGCTTTCAATGGCATCATGATCATGAAAAGCAAAAGTCCTTTTGAGTATCCGGGATTGAGCATGATGGTCAAACAGGGTTTGACCAATTCAAACGCCGGCGGCGCCCATGGGTTGGCAACCTACAGTCTGCGCTACGCCAAATCGTTTCAAGATAAATGGGCGTTTAAGATCAACTTGTATTATATGCAAGGCACCGATTGGACGGCCAACGACTATACGACCGATCGAAATAAGCCCAATGCTACGATCGATTTGAGCAAAACCGAGAATTTTGACGGCCTAAACCTGTACGGCGATGAAATTGGCATCCCTATCAACGCTTTCGGAATAGGAACGATCCGTCGGACAGGGATACAGGAAGGTACCTTGCTCGACAACCGAAAGGCGACCAACATGAAAGGAGATGTCGCCCTACATTATCGGATCAATGAAAAAGCCGAATTGATCGGGGTTTACCGTGTTGGTGGAGGGAATACCATTTTTCAAGGGGATGCCAAATATGCGCTACGAGAGTTTAGCAATCAGTTTTTTAAACTCGAGCTTAAAGGGGATAACTATTTTGTAAGGGGGTATGTCAATGCCGGCAATGCCGGTAAAAGCTATAATATGGATGCGCTGGGCGCTTTGGTCAATGAATACTTCAACCCAACGATTCGACCAGATGGTTCGGGCTGGGCCACCGATTATGTGACCGCTTCGCTCGGTGGTATTCCCGGTATTGTTCCAGGGGATTCCGTGGCTGCCCGCTCCTATGCGGACCGATTTATGATCGATCCCGTAACCCGCCAATATACGGCCAGTTTTCAAGATACGATTAATAAAGTGAGGACCAATTATTTTCAAAAATCACCTCCCGGGGCAACTTTCGATAACGGATCCAGGATGTCACATTATGAGTTTTATTACAACTTTGATAAAACGAAATGGGCCGACATCATTATTGGCGGTAATTTTCGGCAATACAGTTTGTTCACGAATGCCACCTTATTTGACGAAGCCCCAGTGGATCCGAATAACCCCAAAAGAATCTTGTCAAGTACCTATGGTGGATACACGCAACTCTCAAAAGACCTTTTGGAAAATTTAAGATTTTCGGGTTCAATTCGATATGATATAATGAAAGATTTTGACGGTCATATTACGCCAAGGGTATCGTTGGTGTATTCCCCCAACGTAAATCATAATGTCAGGATGAACTTCCAGACCGGCTTCCGTTTTCCCGACATGCAACTGCAGTTTCTTTATTTCGATAATCCCACAGGGATTTTTCTAGGGGGCGTTCCCTCCATAGCCGCTAGATATGGGGTGTATAATGGGGGGTCTTGGACACAGACGTCGTATGATAATTTCGTCAATCAGGGCGGAACTGTAGATCCAACAACGGGGGAAATACGGTCCAACCCGGGGAACGTAACCTTGGAAACTGCCAATTTTCCCTATATAAAACCAGAACAACTCTCTTCCTTCGAAGTCGGGTATAAGGGGCTGATTACCAGTGGACTTTACATGGATATGAATTATTACTACAATACGTATACCAACTTCCTAAGTTTTCAAAAGACCGTCGGCAAACAAGCTACCCAGCATCAGGGCCAACAAGTAGATGCCGGAAGATCCTGGCTACTCTCGGTGAATTCTCCTTATACCCTTCGGTCGAATGGCATCGGGATTGGGCTTACCTATAACTTGTTGGAAAATTTGATTTTAGCAGGGAATTATAATTATACTACTTTTTGGGGGGAACAAGACGCCGATTTCCTCGCCCAATTTAATACGCCCCGAAACCATTTTAGTATTGGGCTGGGTTCCTCGAACTTTAAAAGAAAGCTTGGGTTTAATGTCAATTTTAGGTATCAGGATGCCTTTCTATGGCAATCGCCCTATGGGACGGCCACCATACCTTCTTATGGGGTCCTCGATGCACAGTTAAACTATAAGCTAGCCACTATAAAGACCATACTCAAGGTTGGCGGAACGAATTTTGGAGGCAAGGATTTCCGCACCAATTTTGGTTCCCCATACGTAGGACAGATATATTATGTATCCCTACTATTCGATGAATTCCTGAATTGAAGCAGCATGGTAAAATAGAAGATCATAATACTTGTGACTTCAAAAAAAGATTAATGCCAAAAACCCGCTGACTGGCCGCCATATTAATGTGTCCATTAGACCAATATGATACCTATTTAAAATTTTGGCAAAACGTCTTCCACTGCCTTTTTTTGAATTACGACTTGACGCATCACCCAAAAAATTTCGTCTCACCCTCAAATTTTGCCTTCTCCGAATTTAAGGATAGGGGAGATAATCAAGTGCGTACCAAGGAAGAACTATTTAGCTCTACATTTTCGCCGAAACATGGGCCATAGGTTGATAAAAAACAAGACCGATGAAATGGGAAAAGGGTATTGGGCGAATGTCTCGCAGACCATGCAGTCCCGTGATTGTAATTTTGCTGTAAAACATGCGCAATACACAACCTTCCACTCTATTAAACAGGTTATTACGTAAAGGCCTAAACGATCCTCCCGCAGGCGTATCCCGGACCAATATGGTTTTGTAGCCCTTTCAAGTTTTTGATGATACCGATTTTTTGTTTCAAGGCGTTGAAAAATCGGTTAACAACCTTATCTTCAGCAGGGTCGACACCTATTTTATTTATTTATTTTTATGGCACAGGTTGGCATATTGTCAACTTGTAAAGCGTAAGTAACTAAAACCAAAAGACTGAAAACCATGGAAAACGACAAAACCCCCAAAAAAATAACCAAAATAACTCCTGACGCAGCTTCGACGACTGAAACTACTACGACAAAAACATTTGTGGCCAGCGATGAAAGTAAGGGAAAGGCAAAAACCTTTCGTTTATTGGCCATTGTTTCCTGGATAGTGGCCATCGGGGTCGAGATCGTCGCAATTCGGCAATTAAAGGCGGTACCGATCAATACGAATTGGCTTATTGGCCTAATCGTGGTCGATTTGATTTTTGCCATTATTGGTTCGGTATTGTGGAAAAAATCGAACAGGCTGGATCCCGCTTCTGAAAAAGATAAGACCAAGTTTTTTATCCAGAACCAGTTGGGCCTGATCATCTCAATCATCGCCTTCTTGCCATTGGTGATCCTCATTTTCACCAACAAAAATATGACCGGTAAACAAAAAGGCCTAGTGGGCTCAATTGCTACCGTGGCGCTTGTTATTGCAGGAGTCGTAGGTACCGATTTTAATCCCCCATCCCAAGAAAAATATGCTGAACAAACGCAACAGGTGGAAGTACTGATGGACGGGGTCAATCATGTGTATTGGACCAAATCGGGCAAAAGTTATCATCTGTATTCCGATTGCTCCTATATCAACTCGGCCCGTACCAGCGAAATATTCGAAGGAACGGTCGCACAGGCAAGGGAATTGAAGAACATTACCGATCTCTGCGATCGTTGTGAAAATAGAAGATTGAAAGAAAAAGGCGAAGCGCCCCAAGAAACACCAGAGGCGCAATAAACCTACAGTTGTAAGTGGCCTCGGAATAATAAAAGCAACTAAGTCAACGAACGCTTATCGCATTCACTTGAATTGAAACGGCCCATTTTATAAGCTCCTACACTGGGCTACCCCAATCCTTTGAGGGCTTAAACGGCTTCTGTATTTTTGAGTATAAGAAATCTCGGTTTCTTAGGTTAAAATAATTTTAGATACGGTTCATCAAAACGATAGTAGTGCAACCTCCTGCTCGAATTTTTCAGAATGAAAGTAGAGGAACCAACCTTTTATTTTTTAATGGTGTTGTTAAATTGTGGCACCTTATTTACCGACGATTTGCTTGAATACTTCTTACTCCTTCACTGCCAATCCGACCATTGAATCGGCTGTGCCGTAGTACAGGAACCATTTGTCCTTAAAATAAACGAGACCCTCAATAAACGTGGTTCCCGCCTCGTATTGTCCACTGATTTCATGGGGAAGACTTGGACAGATAAAAGGTGTTTCCAATCGTGCCAAGAATTTTGAGGGGTCGTTTTTATCGAACAAGACCTGCCCCCCGCAATACGTACCTTTTGGCACTTTGGTACTGGCACCTTCTTCGCCATCGATATTTTTCCCATTATAGAGTAATAGTATGCCATTTTCAGTGTACAATGCAGGCGGACCAGGTTCGGTCAGATGACTGTCGAATTCGTTCAAAGTGGGCTCGAAAACATGTACTAATTCGCCTTTTTCATCCAATAAGGGATCCCAATCGATGCCATCCTCCGATTGTGCCAGATTCACAAAAAGTTCACCCCAATACATTTGGTATTTTCCATTGATCTTTTTGGCTTTTAAACGCCCATCTACCAATTCGGTGACGACAGATCCCGATTTGCTCCAACTGTTCAAAAATTTGCCTCCATGGGCCTGCTCGAAAACCGGACCTTGTTTGGTCCAGTTTTTTAAGTCAGTAGAGGTGGCACTTGATAGGCGGGCAATATCTTTGTTCCAACTGGTATACATCATTAGGTAGCTGCCATCGGGCAATTCAACGACACGTGGATCTTCGTCCCCTCCGGGATAATCCCATTGTTCGAACGCATCCTTTTCGGGGAATAAAACCGGGTACTGATATTTGGTAAAGTTGATTCCGTCGGCACTATAGGCCAGCCCGATGCGCGAAGTTCTGCCTCCTAAAATGGCCTTGGGATTGTCTTCGGCCCGGAATAGCATAAAAACGGTATCGTTTTTGACAATGGCCGCTGGATTAAATACATCGGCTTTTTGCCATTGCACTTGCTTGTTGGTAATCGGGTCTGTAAATACGTAACTCGAGTCGGCGATCAAAATAGGATTCACTTTGGTTTTCTCAAAACCGAGCATCCAAGGTTCCTTTTGACCTATTTTTTCTACGATGTCTTTCTTGTCAGTCTTGCAAGAAAAAAATACCGCAGATAGTAGTAAAATGGCAATACAAGTTGTTCTCATAGGACTTTTCATTTATTAGTAACCAATTCAAATCGATTTCCAATCCTTAAAAATCATCATTAAATAGGACAAACGCTAGTTTTCAATCCTTAAAACCAAAGAAAGTCAATTTTAATGAATAAAAAATATCAGTATCTTCAACGGCTAGAAACTTTCCTTTATATGATTGTTCGTCGAAATAGCGTGCTCTTTCCAATGGTTCTTGTTTTAGGGATAACAATAGGATGCAAAAGAAATCCCCCGGAAAAAACAACTGATACATCCCCACCAAAAGAGGCAGCAGCGACCGATACGATCTCAATACATAAAGAACAACCCCTTAGAACCTTAAAAACTTTTGAAGGCCTGGCCGATACGACCTTCGTGCGATTGGCAGATTTTAGCGATGGGTTCACATACGATCTGCGCTATGCCACAACGAACAATTTTTTAAAGTCAAAAGTATATGATTGTCCTGAGTGCTATACCAGGGTAAAAACAGCAAAAGCCTTGATTGAAGCTAATGAGGAATTTAAAAAAAAAGGGGTAAGAATCAAGTTTTTTGACTGTTACCGACCCAATTCGGTACAGTATAAAATG
>JALHST010000308.1 GCA_022865355.1 Maribacter sp.
AATCGAATTTTCATAATATTCTGCTTTTAATAGTTTATGCCTGAAGGTAATGAATTACTTGTGTAACCCACTATTACACTAATATATGATAAGGCCAATTTAAAACAATCCATGGCGGGCAAAATAATACATAACCTCAACTTACTTACATGGCGGATAATCAAATAATATAGTCAAAATTTGGATCGATTATGTATATTCATTACATTTGAGCAAGAAAAAAGGTCAAAAACCGTTAGGTTAATGACCTTTTAACACCTGTTAGAGCAGGATTTCAGAAGTGATATTTTTGGAGTGTACAGGATTCTAGTTTATGAATCTAGACCTGGCATAACTTTCAGCCATTATATGTTTGATGGCCTTATTAAATATCACAACCTTATAATATAAACGCACCGCTAAGTTGGTGCGTTTTCTTTTAAATAATATCTTCTTTTATTTCCTTGGCCTATAAGACTTGCCCCGATCCTTTTTTGCTTATACAATGTAGACAGCTTACTCCTTGCCGCTTTACCCGCCCTTTCTAAATCTATCTTTCCTTCTTCGTGTTTAAATAGCAAAGCCGCTAGTTCCGTGGATGTGAGATGTTTATTTTGCTTCAAGAAAAACAATGTTTTATCCTCGTAAGTCCAAGCTTTGTCATAACCATCCATCACTGCAACAGAATTATTCTCTGCTTCGACGAACTCAATTTTCTTTTGGGACTTTACATTAAATCCATACTTGTCTTCATAGTAATTTTTTAGACCCCTAACCTTTTCAAGCTCTTCAAGTAAATCTTTCTCTTCTTTTACTAAGTCTTGGTATATTACTTTCTTGTTCATGTCAAATGATTTTAGTACTTGCATTCTATAAATAGGGCTTGCACAAGGAGTTGAACCTCATTTCTCCGACATTTCAGATCGGTGTTTTGTAAACCAATAAACTAGCAAGCGGTGAAAAAAAGGGTGTTTCTGTTTTCGACGACGGGAAATGCCCTTTTTTCGTTCGTAAAGTTAGAAATTAAATCCTATAAAAAAACAAAAAAGGACAAGTTTTTATTTTGTCCTTTTTCGTTCTTAATCAGCCAATTTAGAAGTTACACCAACCACTCCTGTACTCACTCCTTGTTCTTTTTCACATTCTATATCAGCACCTCCTTAAACTTTGGTTTCCCTTCCTCTATCTTAACGTCTTTCTGTGGTCTCTTTACCACTTCCTTGCCCTTATTCACCTATTAGAGTTTTATAATCAAGTCTTTTATTGGCATTAGCAAGACAGACATCGAACTTAGAACCTTCTTTAAGACTTCTGTTATCATATTTATAAGGTAACTCATTTACGTACTTATCCAAATGCTTTGGGCTTGCATGATGGTAAAGACCCTCAATTCCCCTATTGAACAACGACCAAAAGTTCTCTATGTTATTTGTGTGAACAACACCGCTAACATATTCGTAGGGTGAATGCTTTACAAAACTATGATCAAATTGCGTTCCTAATGCCCTTTAACGTTGATATTCATCGGTATACACTTTAGTTTCTTTAGCAACTTTTTCCCTCATAATCGGAAGGTTAGTTATTCCTGCGGTATTTTTAACAGGAACAGCATATACTTTACCATTTCTTTGGAGTATGGCTAAAACTGGGGTTTTGGTCTTTGTACTTCGACCTTGTGTTCTTTCGGTTCTCTAATTAGAGTGCTTATTCTTTTCCTTACCAACAACATAAGTTTCATCGACTTCAACTTCATCAGTAAACACTTCTTCATAATCGGGGTTATAAGTCTTCCTTATTATTTGTAGAACGAACCAACCTGATTTCTGTGTTATTTTAAAATTATTTGCTAATTGATGCGAAGAAATCCCTTTTTTGTGAGCGGTTACTAGATATATGGCGATTAACCATTTACGTAATGATAATTTGCTGTCATGGAATATTGTGCCAACTTTCACACCAAACTGTTTGTGGCATACATAGCATTTGAAACGTTTTGTATTTCCTTTTAGGTTATTTACACGTTCACTTTTACAATATGGACAATTGGGCTTCTCGTTCCATTTGATAACTTCCAAGTATTCTTCACATACTTCTTTTGTAGTGAAGTATATATACGCGTCTGTTTTTAAACCTTTTCATTCCTCGCCAATAGGGTCAATAAGCATTAAAAACAAGTGGATAAGGCTCCAATCCGGTTTTAAAAATAGATTGGGAATGCCGCAGGAAGTTGCGTCGGAAGGGTCCATACGATTTCCTAGTCGGGGCCCGATTCAAGGTCAAGGGAAATTTTATCTTGATCGACATACCCCGACCCAAGGTATTTTAACATAAATTTTTGAGAATTTCTTGTAACAATTCAACACCTTGCAAGTCTTATTACCAACTTTTGATAGCAAACCTCCAAACCATTAACGAGAGCACATGATTGAAATCAAAGATCTTCACAAATCCTATAAAATGGGAAGCAATTCCCTGCATGTCTTAAAAGGTATCAATTTTTCGGTTGCAGAAGGTGAGCTGGTCGCCATAATGGGTTCCTCGGGTTCCGGGAAATCGACCTTGCTGAATATTTTGGGTATGCTCGATGAGGCCGATTCGGGCGAGTATACCCTTGATGGGGTTCCTATCAAAAATCTCAACGAAACCAAGGCGGCCAACTACCGCAACAAATTCCTGGGCTTTGTTTTTCAGTCGTTTAACCTGATAAACTATAAAAATGCCCTTGAAAATGTGGCCTTGCCCCTATATTATCAGCGCATGCCCCGAAAGCAACGCCAGGAAAAAGCCCTTAAATATTTAGAACAAGTAGGCTTAAAGGAATGGGCCACCCACTTGCCAAGTGAACTTTCAGGGGGGCAAAAGCAACGCGTGGCGATTGCCCGTGCCATGGCCGCCGAACCCAAGGTTTTATTGGCCGATGAGCCTACCGGAGCCTTGGATAGTACGACTTCCTATGAGGTTATGGAGCTGATCCAAAAAATTAACGACGAAGGCAATACCATCTTAATCGTTACCCATGAGGTCGATATTGCCAATATGTGCAAACGGATCGTGCATTTAAAAGACGGGGTGATCATCGAGGACAAAAAGATAAAACAAATAAGAGCAAAGGCACATGTTTAGTAGGGACAGCTGGCATGAAATTTTCGATACCATTCGAAAGAACAAACTACGGACCTTTCTTTCAGGGTTTACAGTGGCCTTGGGGATCCTTATTTTTGTTTTCCTGGTAGGGCTTACTAACGGCCTCGTCAACACCTTTAATGAATTTTTTTCCGACGATGCCAGTAATACCTTCTACATTTTTGCGGGTCGTACATCAATGCCTTATAAAGGCTACAAGTCGGGCCGTCAAATACAATTCGAAAACGACGATCTGACCGATATTGAAAAGAACTTCGAACTGGTGACCGAGTATGTGTCCCCAAGGATCGATCGGAACGGTATGGTGAAATACAAGAACGAATCGAACAATTATACGACCCGGGGGGTCAGTGCCGATTATCAGTTTGCAGAAAAGACCATCATCATGAAAGGGCGCTACCTGAATTATGAGGATATTAAACATAAGACCAAATATGCGGTAATTGGAAGGCTCGTCGAACGGGATCTGTTCGGCCAAGAAGATGCCCTAGGCGCCTATATCGATGTTGCCGGTAGTGTTTTCAAGGTCATTGGTGTTTTTCAGGATGACGCAGGCGATGATGAGGAACGACGAATTTACATCCCCTATACCACACGACAATTAATTGAAAAGAACACCGACAAGGTGGATCAACTGGTGGTCGCCTTCAAACCTGAAATTGGGTATGTGGGGGCCATGGCCTTTGAACAAAGTCTCAACAAATTTATAAGGGATAAAAAATACATCAGTCCCGATGACCAAAATGGCATTTACATTCGAAATATTGCCGACGCGATAAAGCAAAACCAGCAATTTGCAGGGGTACTGGCCTATATAGCAGGTTTTATAGCTTTTGGGACCATCTTGGCGGGCATTATCGGCATCAGCAACATCATGGTCTTCGTGGTCAAGGAGCGCACCAAGGAATTGGGCATCCGTAAGGCACTTGGGGCAACGCCCAGGTCGGTAATAAGTTCCATTCTGGTAGAGTCGGTCTTTATCACGACGGTATCCGGGATCTTCGGAATGATCCTGGGGATTGCTATTTTAAGTTCTTTGGGCGAGAAGTTAAAAGACTATTTTATCACAGATCCCTATATAAATATGGGCTTGGCAGTATTTGCCACGACTATTTTGATTGTTTTCGGGGCCATCGCGGGGTACATTCCCGCAAAACGGGCCGCCAGGATAAAGCCGATTGTAGCACTAAGAGACGAATAATATGCGATTTTTATTTGACAGTAACGTTTGGCAGGAAATCTTCGGTTCTATTAGCAAGAACAAGACCAGGACCATTATCACCATGATCGGGGTACTTTGGGGGATCTTTGTATATATTGGCCTTTCGGGCGCCGCAAAGGGTATGGACAACGGTTTCGAATCGGTCTTTAAGACGGTTTCAATGAACAGTATGTTCGTTTGGGGCCAGAGTACGAGTAAGCCCTATGACGGCTTTAAGACTGGGAGGGAAATGCAATTGAAACTGAAGGATGTGACCACTTTGGAGAATCGAATTCCAGAGATACAATACATCGCACCCAGGATCACCCAAGGACAATTTGGTTCCGATCCCGTGTATACGGTACGTGGCCAAAAATCGGGCAGTTACACCTTGAATGGAGATTACCCGGTGTATACCAAAATATCGACAAAAAAAATATACGATGGGGGGCGTTTCCTCAACCAGGAAGACATCGATCAGGCCAGAAGGGTAATCGTCATCGGGGAACGTACCCAACAAGAATTATTTGAAAAAAATGAAAATCCGATCGGTCAATCCATCCGGGTAGGCAACGTGTATTTTCAGGTCATTGGGGTGCATAAATTGGCGCAAGGGGTCAGTTTTGACTCGGACAGTGCCTTGTTCATTCCGTTCTCGACCTATCGGCAGTTATATAATTCGGGCGAAAATGTCGGCTATTTATGCATAGCCGCGTATGATGATGCCGATGTGGTGCAGGTTGAAAAGGATATCAAGGCATTGCTTCGCAACTTACACCGTGTTGACCCCGAAGATGAGCGGGCATTCGGTTCTTTTAATTTAGGTGAACAATTCGCCAAGGTTTCCGGATTTGCAAAGGGCTTGACCTTTGTTTCCCTTATTGTTGGCATTGCCACTATTTTGGCCGGCGTAATCGGTATCGGGAACATTCTTTTGATTTCGGTCAAGGAACGTACCAAGGAACTGGGCGTGCGCAGGGCGTTGGGGGCAACCCCTAGCGAGGTTCGCAATCAGATTATCCTGGAGTCGGTTTTTCTAACCTTGCTTTCAGGTATTATTGGTATTATTCTAGGTGCCGGGGTTTTGGCCCTAATAAATAATCTTACAAAAGATATCGATTTTCCATATACAAATCCGACCGTGCCGATACCCTATGTTTTGGGGGCCTTGGCCATTATGGTAATTTTGGGAACCTTGATCGGGTTGATCCCAGCACAACGCGCCGTCAGCATTCGGCCTATCGATGCCTTACGTGAAGAATAAGGAAAAAGTTCGCAATACCTAGTGGCAGTAGGCTGTGAGCAAGGAGTATGAACACATGCCGAATTGAATTCGGTTCAATTCGAAATAATAAAGTCAAATAAAAAGCAATAAAAAACTATACACTTTAAACTAGAAACCAAAAACTACTAATACACTTTAAAATGAACAAAATAGTAAAATATATCTTGATCGGGGT
>JALHST010000309.1 GCA_022865355.1 Maribacter sp.
ATCGGGGTTTTGGTGCTGGGGGCACTATGGGCCGCAGCCTTTTTTATAAAATCGAATAACAAGGGGGCCATTACCTTCGAAACACAAAAGCCCTTTATTTCAAATATAGAAAAGAAAACCGTAGCCACCGGAAAAGTGGTCCCAGAGGATGAAATTGAAATAAAACCCCAGATATCGGGAATCATCGAGAAGATTTATCTAGTGGAAGGCACCAAGGTGAAAGCCGGGGATTTGATCGCGGTAATCAAGGTCGTGCCCAACGAACAGTCGTTGAACCAATCGCGGGGAAGAGTCAACAACGCACAGATTTCCTTGGACAACATTAAAATCGAATACAACCGTAACAAGGCCCTGTTCGATAAAGGGGTGATTTCTAGTCAAGACTTCAATAACCTACAATTGCGATTGGATCAAGCAGCCCAAGAATTGAAGAATGCCCAGGCCGACTATCAAATTATTCGCGTAGGTTCGTCAGGAGGCTCTGCGACCGCCAACACGAATATTCGGGCCACCGTCGATGGGACGATTCTTGAAATCCCAGTGGAAGAAGGGGATCAGGTCATTCAAAGTAACAATTTTAACGATGGGACGACCATCGCTACCATTGCCGATTTGAGCAAAATGATTTTCGAAGGAAAGGTCGATGAGGGCGAAGTTGGGAAATTAAAAGTAGGAACCGCCCTAAAAATAAGCCTAGGTGCGGTCGAAGGAAAGGAGCTCGATGCCAAATTGCGGTTTATTGCGCCGAAAGGGATCGAAGAAACCGGGGCAGTGCAGTTCAAGATCGAAGGGGATGTCGAGAATAATGACGACGTTTTTATCCGGGCAGGCTATAGCGCCAATGCCTCGATGGTACTCGAAAAGAAAGACAGCGTCATGGTCATTCCCGAAGCCTTGTTGCAATTCGATAAAAAGACCGACAAACCCTATGTCGAGATAGCCGTTGGGAAAGTAGAGGATCAAAAATTCGAACGTAAGGATATTGAGATAGGAATATCCGATGGCGTAAACGTCGAAGTGGTGTCAGGCCTTACCAAAGATGATAATGTAAAACAATGGAATAAGACCGAGCCCATAAAGAAAGGGGATGAAGAAGATGGGGCAACAGCCAATACCGAAGAATAATTGACATCAATCTGCCTGCCGGTCGGCAGGTTAAAATAAATAATCAAAACATGAAAGTTAATCGCATCGCTTTACTGCTGATTTTCTCTGCAGGAATGATAACGGCCCAGCAAAAAAAATGGACCCTGGAGGAATGTGTCACCTATGCCGTTGAAAACAACCTCACCATTGAACAATATGAATTGGATCTTGAAAATGCAACGATTGACCGATCCGATGCCATTGGGGATATGTTGCCCAATTTCAACGGACAAATGAGTACCTCGGGCAATACGGGATTAATTTTGGATCCGACAACCAATGGCTTTGTCACCGGGACCATATTTTCTGCCTCGAGTAGTTTTACTTCATCGATGACTTTGTTCAATGGCCTTCGGAATCTGCATCGGTTGAACCGGGCCAAATTGAATGCCCTTAGTAATCAGTATCGCTTGGACAACCTCAAGGACGATATTCGACTAATGGTGGCCAACTCGTATTTACAGATTATCTCGAACAAGGAATCCTTAAAGGTGTTCCAGGCGCAGTATGCGGTAACGCAACAAGATCTGGCAAGGACAAAGGAATTGGTAGCGTCGGGCGTAGTTCCCAAGGGGGATCAATTAGAAATCGAGGCCACCGCGGCCAACCAGGAACAACAGATCGTAAATGCCGAGAACATGGTACTCATTTCACGTATCAATTTAGCACAGTTGCTACAAATTACCGATTATGATAATTTTGATGTGGCCGAACAAGTGTTCGAAATACCACCTTCCGATATCTTGAACAATTCGCCCAAGGTCATCTTTGACAAGGCTTTGACGTTTCGCTATGAAATCAAGTTCTCCCAGTCGAATGTAGACCTGGCCATGAAGGATCTTGATATTGCCAAAGGGGCGGTATTTCCTACCTTAGGTGCTTTTTTTAACTATAATACACGCTATTCGGATCAAACAAGAGATCCCATAACCGGCGAACAAATAGGGTTTAAGGATCAATTATGGATCAATGATGGAATTTCCTATGGCGCACAATTGAACATTCCGATTTTCAATGGTTTTGCTACGCGCAACAGTATCCAGCGTTCAAAAATCAGTTTGGAAAAGGCCAGATTGCAATTTGAACAGGATAAACTGGATCTGGAAACAAATATCAATCAGGCCTATGTAGATGTCAGCAGCTTTGCCAAATCGTATGAGGCGGCCCAAAAGACCTTGGAAGCACGACGTTTGGCTTACAATTATGCCAAGGAGCGGTACGATGTAGGCTTAATGAACGCCTTTGATTTCAGCCAGGCGCAGTCTCGGGTCGATAATGCCGAAGCCGAGTTGGTAAGTACCAAATACAATTACATTTTTCGATTGAAGGTGCTTGAATTCTATTTTGGGATTCCTATTATACTGAATTAATTTCTTTTAAATCAGACCTGCAAGATTTCAAAAATCGCCTTGGTCTACAACAGAATCTGACTTGCTAGGTTTTCAAAACTATGCAGGTCTTTTTCGTTTTAAGGTAAAAGGCATTAAACGTATCTTTGCCCCCATCATGGCCATCATCCTACATATAGAGACCGCAACCACCAATTGTTCGGTAAGTGTCGCAAAAGACGGGAAACTACTTGCCATCAAAGAGCAGGATACGCCCAACTATTCACATTCGGAGCAACTCCATGTTTTTATAAATGACGTTTTGCAAGTGGCCTGTTTGAAAATTGCGGATCTCGATGCCATTTCGGTGAGTAAGGGCCCAGGATCCTATACGGGCCTTCGTATTGGGGTATCTGCCGCCAAAGGGCTCTGTTTTGCACGCGATATCCCCTTACTATCCCTCCCCACTTTACAAATTATGCAATTGCAGGTACCCTCTTCGAACTATGATTTTATAATCCCCCTGTTGGATGCGCGACGCATGGAAGTCTACTCGGCGGTGTTCGATACAGCTGGGAAGCAGGTACGGGAAACAAGGGCCGAAATCATCGATGACACTTCCTTTTTAGAGTTTCTAAATCGGGGTAAGTTACTTCTAGTAGGTTCAGGGGCCGAAAAATGTAAAGCGTTCGTAACGCATCCCAATCTTGAATTCAAAACTGCCTTGGTTCCCTCCGCTAGGGAAATGTGCCAGCTTTCCTTCAAAAATTACGAAGCAGGAAATTTTGAGAACGTAGCGTATTTTGAACCTTATTATTTAAAAGATTTTCTGTTACAACGCAAGCACAAACCTTAGCTTAGTCGTTTTTAGGATCGTTCATAGTATTGCGATCTTCGGTCTTCAGTTGATCATAGTAGGCCAAAATCATTGTCACTTCTGCTTCGTTCCGGGCATTTAATTTATGGCTTCGGGCATAGGTACGCAGCTCGGAATATTTATCCCACAATACGGCAAAGACCTCTTTTCTGCTAAGGCCGAAAAGGGGCATGGCGGGCTTCCCTTTCGGCTTGATATAATATGAAATGGTTGTTTGAAATTCGGGCTGTTTAAATTCGGCATAGCCATTTTCGGGTTTGATCGGTCCCTTTATCGTCTTCGATGTTCGCAGATACAACAGGGTCTCGCCGTCGTTCACAGGCGTAAAATAGCCTTGTTTTTGATTGCCATGATCCAAATAGTCATCATAGTGGTAGGTCTTGCCCTCAATGTGCACCTCCACATCCAGGTTTTTTGTCATAAAGACTTTTTGGTCGTCCTGCAGAAATTGTATGGCATCGTGATACGCATCGTAGCGCATGGCGAGTTCTTTTTGCTTTCGCCCGTTTAGGAACCAATACCCCAATTTGAATTCTTTATCAAGGTAGGGCGTGCCCGCCACAATATACTCGCGTTCGATCCGATCAATATCCTTGACGGTTATTTTGAAGGGTTCATCGTCGACTTGCCCGAAGGAAAATGCCGGGATAAGCATCGCAAGGATAATGCCGTTCCTCAGCGGGATATTTTGATAAAAACCGTGTGTTTTCATACCCTATTTTTTGGTATGCATGACCGTCTGTGGAAACGGAATTTCAATATCGGCAGCGTCGAATTGCAGTTTGAGTTCTTCCAATACATGAAAATGTGCCGCCCAGAAATCTTCATTCTTCGCATAGAAACGCAAGGTCAAGTTTACCGAACTATCGGCCAGTTCACCAACATAGACCTCAGGGACGGGTTCTTTTAGTATTTTTTCGTTCGCTTCGCATATTTTTAGTAGAATGTCCTTGGCCTTTTTGATATTTGAACTGTAGCCGATTCCGACATCGATCTTATCCCTTCGGGTAGCTTCCCCATTGTAGTTAACGATCGTGTTGTTTGATAACTGCCCATTGGGAATTATGGCGACCTGGTTGCCGAACGTATTTATTTTTGTAGTGAAGATGGTGATTTCCTTGACACTGCCATCCACACCTTGGGCCGAAATCCAATCGCCCACCTTGAAAGGTTTGAATAGCAAAATAAGCACCCCGCCTGCAAAATTCGCCAAGGAACCCTGCAAGGCCAAACCGACAGCCAATCCTGCGGCCCCTACCATAGCTACGAGCGATGAGGATTTCACCCCTAATTGGGTAATGACCAGCACAAATAATAAAAGATTCAGGGCAATACTAATGAAGCTTTGCAGAAACGATTCAAGTGCCAGATCGTAATCCTTTTTTTCGAAAAATTTGCGGACGAACCGGTTGATAAATTTGATGACCCAACTGCCCACGATGAGAATTATGAGCGCAGAAATAATATTCGGGGCTATTTCCAGGGCATACGCGATGGCCTTGGTCCAATAATCTTGATAATTCGATAGTTCTTTCATGCGGTTTACTTCTTTAGGTTCTACTTGCAAGAAAAATAAATTCTGCTATGAAGTCAAGGAATATTAATTAATCTATTGTTAATTTTCTTACGGATATCGCAGTTGTTTCAGAACCTCTGAAGGTTCCGATACAGGTAATTTGCAACTGCCGTGTTGACAAACGTAGATCCATGTTTCCCCTTTGGAATATCTATCCTGAAGAATTGATAACGAACTGTTTTGGTTGGCAGCGCCCGCAAAAATAGCATTGGGAAGGTAACGCCCCTTTAAATCCTGGGCCTTTTTTTTGAAACTTTCGCCCACCATGGCTACTTCATAAAAGGGTTGGTCAAAATACAGGGTCAGTTGCAACCAATTGGCGTGGCTTTGCACATTTTCCAAAATATTTGCTTGTAACGACTTCAGCATTTGCAAGGACCTATCCTCAAAGCCATCCTCCGGAAAAAACTTGGATAGTTTAAAAAGATCTTTTGCCATTATCGAATTTGAGGAAGGAATCACATTGTCCATGGTTTCCAAGGTTCTTCGTATGACATAATCATCTTTTTGGGAGGTGAAGAAGAAGAGGCCACTTTTAGGATCGTAGAAGTTCTTTTCGCAATACTGTGCCAAGCTCTTGGCACGTTCCAACCAGGTTTCATCAAATGTAACCTCATAGAGAGCGAGGTAGGCATCGATGACCGAAGCATAATCCTCCAAATAGCCATTGATCGTACTCCTTTCGTTCTTGTAGTTATGAAAAAGTCCGCCATCGGGCGTTGTCAATCGTTTCTC
>JALHST010000310.1 GCA_022865355.1 Maribacter sp.
CATTTTATACAGCGCCCTTGGGGTCGAGGCAAATACCAAAACACCACAATTGCCCGGTTCACCGACAAAACGATATTCGATATTTAATCGAAAATCTTGATAGATTGCATCGGTTATGAGATGGCCCTGGGGAGTTCCTAGACTCACCAACAAACCCTCACGAACGATAAATGGATTAATGGCATTCGGAACCGAGTCCATTTCGGGTACATCGACATGCCAGCCTGTGAGGTCCTTGCCATTAAAAAGGGATTTCCCTTCGCCTGAGCTACAGCTCACCAGCACTAGGGCACAAAGAATAAACGCTAGATTTTTCATATGTATAAATGTATGATATTTATAATTTAAAATGAAACCGTTTCTTTATTCCCCTACCGTCTTACTCCCAGTTTTACTTGAAAACCTGGAAAATAAGATCAATTTTTTACTGGTATTGATAAAATAAACGCCCGTTAACAATATAATAGCCGCGACGATTGACTGCGCGGTAATCTGTTCATTTAAAAAGTACCATCCTAGAAGCAGTGCGATTATTGGATTGACATAGGTCGATGTTGCCACTTTTTCGGGAGAAACTACCTTAAGAAGATAATTGAAGGCAGTAAAAGCCACGATACTTCCAAAAAGGATCAACAATACCATTGAGAGCTGAACATGCCCGCTCCATTTTAGTGGGGAGGTCCATTTTTCCCCCATCGCCAAACTGAAAAGTAACATCATCACTCCACCGGTGACCATCTGATATCCGGTATTGACGAAATAATTTGACGGTAGGTTAGCGTTTGAAACGAAAAGACTTCCGTAGCCCCAACTCAGCAAGGCCAAAAAAATCAAGAATATGCCAAGAATCGAACCATCTTGGCTGATGATTTGTTTTTGGCTGACGAGTAGGTAAATACCAATAAAACCGAGAATTATCCCGACGACCGACATCAATTGTATTTTTTTTCCGTGTAGGACGCGCATCAAAAGCAAAACAATTAACGGTTGGGCAGAAATTTCCAAAGCGGCGAAACCACTATCCACAAAATTAAGGGCCCATACCACTACCCCATTACCAAATGACAGGAATAAAAATCCGGCTATGGCCGTATTGAAAAATTGCTTCCAACTGATGGACAGACTCATACCCGATATTTTGGCGATTCCAAAAATTAGGAGCCCGGCAATTACAAATCGTATTCCTGCCAACATAAAGGCCGGTAATTCGGTTACTGCAATTTTATTCAACAAATAGGTCGATCCCCATATAACATAGATGGCAAAAAAGGCAAGGAGGATCAGTAAGGGGCTTTCCGATTTTTGCATGAATCGATAGATAGGGTTATTTGCAGGCCAATATTAAGAATAAGGAATTACTAAAAATAATTTTAAGATTAAAAACTAAATCAAATCGTATCAATGACCAGGGAAAAGGTTTTTTTTGACCGACCTGACCGGACAATATTTACTATATTGACCTAGGTTTATAAGATTATGAAAAAAATAGCAACCATACTACTGCTGCTACTGTCGCTTCCAATAAAGGCGCAGGAGCGGCCTATAAAAGTAGTCACCGAAGATTTGCCCAATCGATTGGCATTCTTTGCCATCAACGAAAACGATCGGGATTTTGATGTTCGGCTAACCATATCGGGTACCAATTTCAGGCAAAGCAAAGCGAAACCAAGACTTATTCGCGTACCTGGCGCTTCAAAGGTGCTTTTAACGACCATCTTCTTGCTGAGAGGCAAAAAGCCGGCCTATACCTATGACTTGTTTGTAAGCGATAGTATATCCAACAAGGCCATGGTTACGGACTTCACGAAAATCAAAATTTCGCCCAAGAAACAGATTATCATATACCTTCCGAAAAAATGCATCGGCTGCGATAGTATTATCATGCCTTTAGAAAGCAGCAAATATGTCTATCAATCGTATGATCTCGATGCCAATCCCCAAATAAAGGAACAATTGCAGCGCGCATTTGGTCCAGGTTCACCCATTGATTCCATGCAAACACCCATTGTGAATATGGGGGGGGTGCTGCATACCGATATACGTACTTTTGATCAATTGATGGAAGTTCTTATCAAGGACTAATTGAATGGGATATGGCCTGAACCATCTTTTCAAGTATTCCCTAACATCAGTCCGAATCGTTCACGCCAACCAAAACCCACATCGTCTTATCGGCTTCCTGGTTCCATTTTCCAAAATTGCCAATTTCGTGTACAATCCTAAACCCTGACGCCAAAAGTTCTTCTTTTACATATTTCAGCGATAAGGTATGAGCGGCGACCTGAACTTCACGGGATTCATCCTTGGCATGTTCCTTTAGTTTTTCAAGAATGAGCAGGCGCCCCCCTTTTATTAAGGATTTTTTTAGATGGGTAAGCATGGCCTTATAATCATCGATTTCATGGTAGGTATCTATTACAAAGATAGCATTCAGGACTCCAGTGGGCAATTTGGGGTCATCGTAGTCGCCCAAAATGATCTCGATATTACTCAATTTATCAAACGCCATGTTCTCTTTCAACGTTCTTAATCGATCCTCTCGCACATCAACCGCGTATACCTTACCCGTTTGTCCTACCTTTTTTGCCAAGCGTATGCTTAAATAGCCCTCGTGGCATCCTACATCGGCGACGACCGAACCTATGTCGATTTGTGCATATTGAAACAACTTGGGCGTATCCATCCATGTATCCCGTTTTTTCCAATCATCTTTCCCATATTGCGAATAGACGGCTGTCAAAACGAAGCAGCTGCTTAAAAAAGCTAAAAACCAGGAATTAATTTTCATAATTCTAATATAGTGGCTCTAGAGCGGTTATTTTGTTAATTAATTAAAAAAAAACGTAACTATTTATAAAACAGCTTCTTACCACTTACCTTCTGTCCTTTCAAAACATGTAAAATGTTAAATATTACATAATATAGTACCTTTTATAACATAGTACTGTAACAAAAAGCATCGCTTTTCGTCTTCTAAGTATACATCACAAAATTAGTATTATGAAAACCATATATCCACATCAGCAACGACCCAAAATATATTATGAATCAGATTTTGGTTGGCACACCGATTGGTGGTACGACCAAAGAATCAAAAAAGAAAGTTTAACAATAAATAATTAGAAAACATGAATGCAGCGTATTTAAAAACAGCAACCGAGTCCAAAACCTTTAATTACTTTTCCTCATTTAGGGACAGCAAAAGGGTACAATGGGCCCAATACCGAAACTATACCCGCTAATAGGGGGGAGAACAAAAACAATTAGACAACATCAAAAAATTATAAAACATGAAAGCAACTACCACAAGAACGGCAACAGAATCAAGGGCATTCCAATATTTTTCTACCCTTGGGGAATGTAAGCGAGTGCAATGGGCACAGTATCGAAATTACAATCGCTAATATCGATTTAGAATTTAATAGCAGTACTAAAAAAATCAAAAAACGAAGTCATGAAAACATTTAACAATCAATCGCCAACGGAAATCAGAAGGTTCTCTTACTTTTCCGATTTTAAGGATAGTAAAAGAGTACGTTGGGCTGAATCGAGGACCTACTTACATTAAGGTAGTGACTACAGCAACAATTTGAACATGGGGATATTCCGAAAAAAGGCGATGTCCCCATTTTTTTGTCCCCTACCCTATTGGGCTGTCCGATAGGTATCCAACGTGCTTATCTTGCCGTAGTATCGTATGCTAGATCGGCTCATGGTATTTACCAACAAATTGGCATACTGGCTACCACTTATCTCAAGAATAACATCAAACAGCTCTGATTTTCCAAAGGCACTAAACTCAACCGTTATATTTCGTTTCGCATCATTGAATTGTGCCTTATAATTGGCGGGATGCGTATCGAATTGAATCGCTCCTTCTCCCGAATATCCCAGGCTTGAAGTAACCGTCCCAAAATAAGGCAAATAGGCGGAAACTGAATCTTTCATTATTTTAAGATAATTGGCGTTGGTCGTCATACTGATGCTTGACCCGGAAACGGGATTTGCCCTATCCGCGTCGAACATGAAATTCCCCGAAGTAACCAATGCCTTGGTGGTTTCGTAGGCTTTAGTGGCCTTTTCTTTTCGGGTCTGTGCGGCCAGTACATGGATACAGAATACGAGCAGTATTAAAATTTTAAGCTTTTTCATAGTATTTTTTTAATTGGATACGTCAAAGCATGTGCCAATCTTTATTTGACCATAGGCAATCTAATTTGTGATGGGTAGGTCTTGGAGTGATGCACTTGATTATGCGCCACAACGCCCATTTTTTCATCATAATTTTTGCCGCCGGTATTCAAATTTCTTGCAAACCGCGGGAAATTACTACTTGAAACCTCAATGCGAATACGATGCCCTTTTTCAAAATAATTACTTGTAGCCATGGGAGTCAGATCTATTTTATACACCTTGTCTTTTTGCATAAAAACCTCTTTATCATAGCCCTCTCGATACCGAGCGCGTTGAATGGTCTCATCAAGATTATAGGCACGCCCATCAGGATATACATCGATGAGCTTGATGGTGAAATCGGTATCCTTGGCATCCGAGGATACATATAGGGTAGTTTCAATGAATCCAGAAACTTCGGTGCCTTTTTCTAAAGGTTCCGTCGTGTAAACCAAAATGTCCTGTCTTGCTTCCATTTCCCGTTGATCAAAGGCACCTCCTTGAATGGCATTGCCGGTACAACATACGTTGCCACCGAAAGACGTTACAGGATTCAATGGGTCATAGGTGAAAGCGTCCGGTTGATCCGTCCCACGTGGTATGCTGGTCGTCAACCTGCCATCCCCATAGAGACTATTGGCCATGCCTTGGCCGCTTAAATAGTAGGTGGTCATTTGGGCATTTTCAGGGGGCCATGTTTCTGACGCTTGCCATTTGTTACTACCCATGGTATAATATTGTACCCTAGGCGTATTCGCTTTAAAATTATTGGCTTCCCCTTTCAACCAAAAATCGAACCATGCGTTTATCTGTTCGTCATAGTTCAAACGGGCATCCCCCACGCTTCGTTCACCCACTATGGTGTTTTCGGTAGCCCTTGTATAGGAACAATGCAATGTTGGGGCGATCACCAAATATTGATTCTCCCTGATTTCAGGGTCCTTGGCATGATTACGAACATAATTGAACAAGGCCAGGTTCGGACTTATCGAGACATCGTACCAGGAAGCAAACCAAAAACTGGGTACACCAATTTCCATATCATCGTGATAGAGACCCCCTGAATACCAAGCCGGATCATTGGGCGTTCTGCGTACCATTTTGTCAAAAATTTCCCGTTTTCCATGTATATTTTGTAGTATATCCTGAATGGGAAGATGCGACAATGACTCTTTCATATCTACTTCCGGATTTTGCGGAGCCAAATCATAAAAACGTGAAATACGAATCAAATCTTCCTGGGTGGCACCTGCTGGAATCCGTGGTTTAAACTTGTCGTGTTCGACGCCATAAAGCCAAGCGAAGAACAACATCTGCTCCGCTCCTCCCCGATACCAGTTTCCTTGTTCGTAATAATTCCCAACCCTGCCCACGCCGGCACCAAAGCCTTGTGGTACCATCGCGGCATGCGACGGATGGTCAAGTGCGGCAACGGCCATTTGCCATTCGGCAGTCGAGGAGCATCCCAAAGTCCCTATTTTGCCATTCGACCATTCCTGATCTTTCATCCAAGTAAAGGCATCGTAGCCATCAGTAAGGGGGGTTCCTAAAATATCCCACTCCCCTTCCGAAAAATAGCGTCCCCTTTCATTTTGAACGACATAGGCATAGCCTCTTTTTATCATATCATAGGCAGTCTGTGCCGTTCGCGTGCGCTCTTCCCCATCTACCCACGTATTAAAGTTATAGGGCGTACGAGAGAAAATGATCGGATATTTACCCATCGCTTTGGGACGGTAGATATCGGTGGCCAGTCGGGTACCGTCGCGCATCGGCATCATTACTTTTTGATCTACAATGGCAATCTCCTGCAGGGCGGCAAAAATATCTTCCTGAGCCCAAACATGGTGCAGGGTACCTAGTAAAAAAAGGACAATTAGATACGACTTGATAATTTTCTTCATGGTGGATATGGTTTGTGGTTATTTTGCTAAAATTAACGAAAACCCATCGAATGACCATTAAATTTCGCGGCAATGACTTGCAAATTAAACCGGTGGGAAGCGAAACGATTTCCATAAAAAAACCCGGCTGAATCAGCCGGGCGTAGTACTAATATATTTTAAATTTCTAATCCCTTAGGGTAATTTCCTCGGTTACATCGTTTGGATACCTTAATGTTGCCATATCGTCACAATTGCCATCTCCAAAATCAATAGTCACGTAGAGACCATTTTTGTCAACGGTCATGATGCCATTGGTGAGATACCCGCAAGCTAAATTGCCTTCCAAAATCGATCCGACCGTTACCATATAGGTGTTGCCTTTCAGTTCGACGGTCCAGTCACCATCAATTGAATACGTAGTGGTTTCAAGACTATTCCCGAAGTTGATGCCAAAGGCTTTTGTTCCGCTCTCGGTAATAACCGATTCGTCTTGCAATGTTATTAACAAATTACTGGTTACCGTCAGCGATATACTACCTTGTGCGTTATC
>JALHST010000311.1 GCA_022865355.1 Maribacter sp.
ATGGTGGGCCAGGTCGCAACGGAGGCCCTAATGGCGATCTTTTTATAAGCTTTTCGATCGAGAACACCACGCCTTTTAAGAGAGACGGCAGCAATCTTCACAAAAATGTAGATCTTGACCTCTATACGGCAGTATTGGGTGGGGATTTAATGGTAGATACCTTCGATGGGAAGGCCAAATTAAATATAAAGCCTGAAACTCAGAATGGCACTACGGTTAAATTAAAAGGAAAGGGTTTTCCGGTATACAAGAAGGAAGGCCAGTTTGGGGATCTTTTTATTACGTATACCATCAAAACACCTACCAATTTATCCCAAAGGGAGAAAGAACTTTTTAAGGAACTTTCCGCTATCAAAAAATAATGGAATTATGAAACGTAATGATTTTATAGCCGTAACCGATTTTTGTGCCAGCCATAATATTTCACATGCTTTTATTGTCGAACTCAGGGACTATGGACTTGTAGAGATCGTTGAGAAAGGGAATCTTTTATATCTGCCTTTGGAAGAGCTTCAAAAGACTGAAAAAATCGTACGGTTGCATTCGGATTTGGATATTAACTTGGAAGGCATAGAAGTCATTACAAGGCTTTTGAATAGCATGCAGGAACTTCACAACCAAATGATGCACCTTCGTAACCGATTGGATTTATACGAGTAATCGCAATGGTAAATACTTATTGAATAGATTACTTTATTTATCGCCCACTTTCCCTATTCCCGCTGCATTGTGTAGCTTGCTTCAATTCGTGAAAATCAAGTGATTTCCAAAAGTGATTTGAGGGTTCAAAAAAAGATATTTCCGAAGCATGTGCTAGCTAATTTCCATAAATTATCATAAAATATTCTAATATGACCTAGGTCATTTCAAATCCTGTCGAGATACTTTAAATTTAAGTAGTTAACCCAAAATCGACGCTCATGAAGGCAATAGCCAAAGTAGGGGACCTAACGAAAGACCTCAGCAAAAATGTTATCATTAGAAATCTTAGCCGCATAATGGATATTCGCATTTTAGAGATCGATACCGAAAACAAAACGATTACTTTACTATATGACAGTGGCCTGGCTCTTGAAAAGGCAAAACGGGAGCTGTGGCGTATCGGATACCCCATCATTCAATGTATTTCCTCGGTACCCGAAAAGATTTCAAATGCCTTGGATTTCGAAAGCAGTTGGGCCATTTAATAATTCACTATTTCAATGATATCATCGCAAAAGATAGGGAACGAAATCTACCAAAATCTTGGCAAACTTTTCTATGCCCTTGCCATGGCCGATAAAAAGATACATCCCAAGGAAGTGGAAAAACTTAAGGCATATGTTCGCAATTACTGGTTGCCCGTAGATGAGGTTGAGGACGAATTTGGCACAGACGCGGCGTATCAGATTGAAATCATCTTCGATTGGTTAGCACAGGAAGAGATGGAAAGCAATCGTTGTTTTGACGATTTTTTGGAATTCTATCACGACCATCCGCATAAATTCAGCCCAAAAATCAAACAACTCACCTGGCAAACCGCCGATGGTATTGCCGCCTCTTTTTCGGGTAAGAATAAATCAGAATTGATCCTGCTCGCCAAATTAAAGAAGGCTTTAAAAATGTATTGAAGGCCACTTTATTGCTCAAAATAAGAAATTGGTTTCCCTACCGTGCCTTCTGTAACCGTTGTTACTTCCTAACCATACGTTACTCGCTAATTTTGTGGACTATTCACATAACGCTATGGATTTCCTCCAGATATTGGGCTATGTAGGGGCATTAATGATCGGAATCACCTTGGGACTGATCGGGGGTGGCGGTTCTATTTTGACGGTACCCATCTTCGTATACCTGCTTTCGATCAATCCCGTGGTGGCCACGGGCTATTCACTGTTTGTAGTGGGAATTACCTCATTGGTAGGTGCTCTGCAAAATATTCGAAAAGGACTGGTCGATTTCAAAACGGCAATCGTTTTCGCGATTCCGGCCTTCATTGCCGTCTATATTAATAGAAGATACGTGGTACCCCTGATTCCCGAAACCCTATTTAGTTTGAAGGGAATCATGGTTACCAAAGAGATTGGGGTCATGGTATTTTTTGCACTGCTCATGTTGGCGGCTTCCATTTCGATGATTCGGGGAAGAGGCGTAACCATTGATAACCAGATGGCGAATGGGCATTCAAACATACCTTTGATTGTGGGGGAGGGATTTCTAATTGGTGCAATCACAGGACTCGTAGGTGCCGGTGGTGGATTTTTGATTATTCCCGCTTTGGTTTTGCTGGCAAAATTGCCCATGAAAAATGCCGTTGCCACTTCACTTTTGATTATTGCCATTAATTCACTGATAGGATTCATCGGGGATATTGAAACCATGAACATTGATTGGCCATTTTTATTGGGTTTTTCCACCTTGTCGATTTCGGGCATATTTATGGGGATGTGGATCGGCAAGTCCATCGATGGTACAAAGCTTAAAAAGGGCTTTGGATGGTTTGTTTTGGTGATGGGCGTCTACATCATTTATAAGGAGTTTTTCATATTATTTGGCATAGGCTGACAAAAATCATACTTCAACACACAATAAAATATAAGCTTTGTAACCTAAGTTACTATATAAAAGCTGAAGGCATCGTACTTTTAAATCAGAAATATTTAATATAGATAGCTATGCATATAGAACAGATTTATACCGGATGTTTGGCACACGCAGCCTACTATTTGGAAAGCAAGGGCGAGGCAGCCATTTTTGATCCACTTCGTGAAGTGCAACCTTATATTGCCAGGGCAGCAAAAGACAATGCCAAAATTAAATATGTGTTCGAGACCCATTTTCACGCCGATTTTGTGAGCGGTCATTTGGATCTTAAGAAAAAAACCGGGGCCCAGATTGTTTTTGGGCCTACTGCAAAACCTGGGTATGAAGCCATCGTCGCGAAAGACAACCAAATTTTCAAAGTCGGGGACTATCAAGTTAAAGTGATCCATACCCCAGGGCATACCATGGAAAGTACAACCTATCTGTTGATCGACGAAAACCAAAAAGAGCATGGTATCATTACGGGCGATACCTTGTTCATAGGAGATGTGGGCCGGCCAGACCTTGCCCAACACGTCGTATCTGAACTTACCGAGGAGAAATTAGCAGGTTATCTGTTCGATTCTCTACGAAATCGGATTATGCCGTTGTCTGATGACCTTATAGTGTATCCCAACCATGGTGCGGGTTCTGCCTGTGGAAAGATGATGAGCAAAGAAACGACCGATACCCTCGGCCATCAGAAAAAAGTAAACTATGCCCTTCGGCCCGATATGACCAAAGAAGAGTTCATAAAAGAACTGCTTACCGGTTTGACCAAACCACCGGGTTATTTTCCGCAGAATGTGCTACTGAATATCAAAGGGTATGATTCCTTGGATACCGTCATGGATCGAGCCAAAACCCCGCTATCCATTAAAGCGTTTGAAGCGGCAGCTAATGAAACGGGGGCTTTGTTGCTCGATACGCGTGAGGCTGCCGATTTTGCCAAGGGCTTTATCCCGAATAGTATCAACATTGCTCTCGATGGAAGTTTTGCACAATGGGTCGGAGAAATGATACCCGATGTGAAACAGGAAATTCTTTTAATTACCTATCCCGACAGACAGGAAGAAACGATTACCCGACTTTCTAGGGTAGGGTATGATTATGCCATTGGCTATTTAAATGGCGGCTTTGATGCCTGGAAAAAGTCGGGAAAGGAATTCGAGACCGTACATAGGATTACGGCCAAGCATTTTGAGACTACCTATTCGGCCGAAAAACCCCTTGTAATCGATGTCCGTAAGAAAAGTGAATTCGATTCGGAACATGTGATAGGTGCAATAAATGTTCCGTTAAACGAAATCAATCAACACTTATCACAATTTCCAAAGAATACCCCCTTTATGCTCTATTGTGCAGGGGGTTACCGCAGTATGATCGCAGCTTCGATCCTAAAGCAGCGCGGTTGGGAGAACCTCGTTGATATAGTAGGTGGGTTTGATGAAATTAAAAAGACTAGTGTATCAAAATCAGATTATGTCTGTCCGACTTCGCTACTCTAAATACGATATATGGCCCTTTGCCTTATGTCATTAATACCCTAAAATCTAAAAACAAAAAATATGTCGTTATTAAGTAAGCTTTTTGGAATACAAGACAATTTCTCGGATAAAATAGAAATATTAGACGCAGCCGCGTATGCCAAGGCCATTTCGGGTAAAAAAGTACAATTGGTAGATGTGCGAACCGCTGATGAATATCGCGGGGGTCACATAAAAAATGCCCTGAATATCGATTTTTATAATTCCGGTAATTTTATCAAAGCCTTTGAAAAATTAAATAAGGAACAACCCGTTTACCTGTATTGCCGCTCGGGGGCCAGAAGTCAAAAGGCTGCCAGAAAATTGGCAAATATGGGATTTTCACAAATTTATGACCTTCAAGGAGGTTATATGCGATGGAAGTAACATAGAAAATAGGGAAAAGAATATTGAAAGGAGAGTAAAGAAAATACAGCAGAGACATAGCATAGTGTACGAATGGCCTCAGATATAGTTTTCAAAGGAATAAAGCCCTCGTATTACGAGAATCTATGCCATAAACAGCTTCTGGAAATCTTTGGGCGTGATTAAATGTGCTTTTGGAAAATTCTTTTCACACCCTTTTTAAACGAATAAAAAACATAATATGAAAACATCGATTATCGTTCAAAATCTGAAATGTGGTGGTTGTGCCAAAACCATTTCCTCCAAGCTCACTGAATTGGGGTTCTTATCAGAGGTAACCGTTGACGTGGAAACGGCCATGGTTTCTTTTGTTCATGACAATATCGAAGAGGCCCTGAGGGTAAAGGACCAATTGAAAGCCTTGGGATATCCATCTATCGATACTAAAAACACGAGGGCCACAAAGGCGATTTCTTTCATTGGTTGCGCCAAAGGGAAAATGACATACTTATGAAACGAAAGTTCCTGGTCGCATTGATTTTTATCCTAGCCTCCTGTAAGGATGCCAAAAAACCTGAAACAATACCTAAGCTCAGTGAAAGCAAATCGAATGATATCGCCGATATTGACCGACAGTATCCTGGGAAGAAAATTTTGGAGGACGAATGTTATATCTGTCACAGTCCGAAAGTATCACAGGAGCATATGATCGGGCCGCCCATGGCTGCCATCAAATTACATTATATTGATTCGAACACCACCAAGGAGCAATTTGCCGAGGCACTCTTGCATTGGATCAATGACCCGGAACAAGCAGGTAAAATTCCAGGTGCCCATAAAAGGTTCGGGAGTATGCCCTATATGCCGAAGCCCGATACGATGATCCGGCAAGTAGCCGATTACTTATATGACAACGATGTTGAGCGACCCGAATGGTTCGACAAGAATTTTGAAGCTCGCTATATTAAGGGCAATGGGCAAGGTATGGGCATGGGCCTGTTCAAAGAATGGACCGCTCCCGATTCGGAAGCAACCTATGCCAAAACAGGCCTTGAATATGCCAAGGCGACCCAAGGGGCTCTGGGAAAGAATTTGGTAAAGGCCATTCAGCAAAACGGTACGGTCGGGGCCATACGATTCTGTAATGACAAGGCCATAAAATTAACCGATAGTATGTCGGTCATGCACAATGCGATTATTAAGCGGGTTACCGATAAACCAAGAAACCCGAATAATTTGGCGAATGCGGAAGAATTGGGATATATAAATGCCTTTAAGGAGTTGGTATCTGCCGAGGTTGTAGTTGAACCCATTGTAAAAAACGAAAATGGCGAAGTCTATTTCTATTATCCTATCACGACCAATACCATGTGCCTTCAGTGCCATGGCAAACCCAATGATCAAATACCTCCGGCGGTCATTGCGGCCCTAAAGTCGCTCTATCCGAATGATAAGGCCATTGGCTACGATGTAAATGAAGTTCGGGGTATGTGGAGCATTGTTTTCGAGGATGCCGATGAATAATTGGCCAAATAATAATTACATATGAAAATTCTGGGGCTTATCGGAGGTACTTCTTGGCACTCCACTATTGTATACTATAGACTTATCAACGAACTGGTTGGGAAGGAAATTGGCGCGCAGGCAAATCCCGAATTGTTATTGTACAGCCTGAATATTGAATTAATGCGGGAACAGGACCCGCAAAAAATAAATGTCAAATATGCCGAGGTGGCCCATATTCTCGAAATAGCGGGCGCCGAAGCAATCGTTATATGCGCCAATACACCGCATATGGCCTATGAGTTTGTTCAGCCGAAAATAAAAATTCCCATTCTGCATATTGCCGATGCCGTGGGCCTGCAAGCGCAAAAATTACATCATAGGAGGCTCGGCCTTTTGGGCAATCGGCCGACCATGACCAAAGGTTTTATCCAATCAAGATTAAAAAATAATTTTGGCATTGAAATCTTAATTCCTGAAGAGCGCTTTATTTCCGAATGCCATGATTATGTCTCAAAGGAATTGACCCAAGGCAAATTTACCGAGCAAGCAAAGCAATTTTTCATACATCAAATGGAGGAATTGAAAAAGCAAGGTGCCGAAGGCATTGTCTTAGGGTGCACTGAATTGCCCATGCTGCTTTCGCAAAACGACTTTGACCTCCCGTTGTTCGCAACCACCCAGCTTCATGCCCAAATGGCCGCCGATTTTATTCTATCGAACGACATTTAGCTTGACAACCCATCCGATAGATGTGCAATAGTCATTTGAAACCGAGGTAGGATGTAACAAAAGTTACAACGTACCCCAACTGCGAATTGTACTTTTAAAGAATCAACAAAAGCATTAGAAAATGAAATCACACTATCAGATACTAATTATCGGAGGAGGTACCGGAGGTATCATGACGGCCGCGCAGCTGTTACGAAAGGACAAAAATCTTGACATCGGTCTTATTGAACCATCGGATACCCATTACTACCAACCGGCGTGGACCTTGGTCGGTGCCGGTACCTACGACTATGACAAGACGGCCCGCCCCATGGCATCGGTTATGCCCAAGGGTTTAACTTGGGTCAAAGACTTCGCCACAGGATTCGATTCAGCGAAGAATTCTGTCTCCACAAAATCCAACGGCAACATTACCTATGATTATTTGGTGGTCGCTCCCGGTCTGACCTATGATTACAGTTTGGTCCCTGGGCTAGGGGAGGCCATGGACAAAGGGGTGGTGTGTAGTAATTATACCGATCCAAAACACACTTGGGAGGTGATAAAAAACTTCAAAGGCGGTACCGCTTTGTTTACGCAGCCCACCACGCCGATCAAGTGTGGCGGTGCGCCTCAAAAAATCATGTATCTCGCGGAGAGTTATTTCAGAAGAAGCGGGGTGCGCAAAAAGACCGATATCGTATTTGCAACTTCAGGATCGGTAATCTTTGGAGTCAAGGAAATTGCAAAAACCTTAATGGAAGTAGTGGATAGGAAGGACATCAACTTACGTTTCTTTCACAATCTGGTGGAAGTGGATGGCAAAAACCAGATTGCCTGGTACGAATTGGGAAAAGATATCTCCCCGGGAGGTTGTGTGGTAAGGAACGGTAAAGATGACAATCGCTTGTTGGATGAATCCTTTCAGTATAACTATAAAGACGTAAAAGTAACTATAAAGGGCAATAGATATGGCATACACTATGACATGTTGCATACCGCGCCACCTTCGGTCGCACCAAAATTCGTGAAGGAATCCTCCTTGGTCAATGAGGCTGGATGGGTCGACGTCGACCAACAGACCCTGCAGCATAAAAACTATCCTAATATTTTTAGCTTGGGCGATGTAGCCGCTTTGCCAACCGCAAAAACCGGTGCGGCCATACGAAAACAAGTGCCGATTGTGGTCGAAAATATAAGTCTATTGATCTCGCACCATAAAATTGGGAATAAAGCCTATAATGGCTATTCCTCTTGCCCTCTGGTAACCGATTATGGGAAAATGGTTTTGGCGGAGTTTGACTATAAAAATAATTTCACACCAGATCCCAAGTTAAAGCGACTATTGGTTTTTGATAGTTCAAAGGAGCATTGGCGCCTTTGGATGCTTAAAAAATACGGATTACCGTATCTCTATTGGAATAAGATGATGAAAGGTAAGGACGTTTAAAACTTTGGCAAACTAAAAACAAATAGCACAAATAGTGTAATAGATTACTTTATTGACCATCAAATAGGAACAGTCTCCCATACTTTAAGTTCATTGGGTTACGACTGAATATGACTGAATATGATGTATAAGGGTACTCGAAATACGTTTCAAATGACTAAAAAAGGAATGATCTTTACGGTGATCGGTCTCGTGATAGGGGGCTTTGCGGGCTATTTCTATTATGTCGAGATCGGTTGTATTTCTGGCAGCTGCCCTATCACCTCAAAACCGGTGAACAGCACACTATATGGGGCATTTATAGGCGGACTCCTATTCAATATGTTTGAACGTCCTACTAAAAAGTAAGCTGGCACCCTATTTGGTCTTAGTGGTCATATATAATAAGGAACCTCGTTGCAACGTGGTGCCTTATTCGCTTAAATTAGTAACCAAACAAAAGGTTCTTTGGCATAGGGCAACTTTTATATAAAAAGAAGTTGGGTGCCTTCCTCATCGGCCCTATTGTAAAAGTCGCCAATGGTTAAGATGCCCTCAATCTCATCAATAAGATCCTCTTTCTCTAAATGGAACATTTCAACAGCAAGTTTACAGGCCCAAAGCCGACAACCCGAATCTGAAAGAATTTCGAGAAACTCCCCTACCGGCGGCATATCTAATTTTTCCATTTCACTTTTCATCATTTTTGTGGCCATAGCTTCGACGCCTGGTAAACCCCCCAACATCGTGGGTATATGCATGGCAGGGTTACCTACGGTGGCAACACGTAAATGTTCCAGTTTTTTCTTCTGAACGGCTTCCAATCCGAAAAAAGTAAAAAATATCTCCGATTCGATTCCTTCCATCCGAGCGCCATTCGCCATAATAAAGGCGGCGTAAACATTTTCAATAGTTGCTTTTGAAAGAATAAATAGCATCTTTCTTACTTTGGTTTTTCCCATATTTCAAGGTTTTAACTTGGTTGTTTAGTGTAATCTATGTTAGTATGTTATTCCACTTTGTTTTATCAATTGGAACTTATCTTTTATATACAGCTCTTAGGCTTTGGTATTCCTGCGATCATGGTAGCCTTCTTTAATGGACCACCGGGAAACAGGCTATAAAATTCTTTGATGTCTATCACTCCACTATTTTTGATTCCCCTAATCGAAAGCGGTTCATCATTCTTGTGCTTTTCGTGGATGTACTTTATGACTTCCCAATGTTTGTCGGTCATACTGATGCCTTGTTCATCTGCAATACACTCGCAGATTTCTTCGGTCCACTGCGAAAAGTTGGTCAAATAGCCTTCCTCGTTTACCTCAATTTCGGTTTGTGCAATAATTTTTCTCATTGTTATAAATTTTAGTTGAGTTATTCTACTTCTTCAAAATGTTTACCTTCAGTACTCATGGTAGCCGATACAAAGGGAATATGGATTCCTTTGATCAACATGTTCCAGTACACCCATCGAAAGGCCATTTTGCCCATATGATTGGTTCTACTTTCTTTCAATAAGTGCAAGGGTCCGACGCCCGGAAAAGGAAAGGTGCCTTCAACGGGTTCATGGGTATAATTAAAGTCGATCAACAACGCCTTGCCATTTCCGGTTTCAATGAAACAATTGGCATGACCATCGAATTCTTCTTTTAACTTTTCTCCCTTGATAAAGCGTATGATATTTTCGGTCAGGATTTCGGCTTCAAAGTGGGCCACCGAACCGGCTTTGGATGCAGGCAGGTTCGTGGCATCGCCAATGGCAAAAATATTTTCATGTTCCAAGGTCTGAAGGGTGCCCTTATTCGTTGCAATGTAATTCAAATCATCACCCATACCCGAACGTTCGATAAGGGCATCGCCCATATTCGTTGGCACAGTAACCAATAGATCATATTCAACTTCCGTATCGGCATAGTCGATGATCTTATTGTTTTCGAAATCGACCCGTTCGATGGCAAAATCAGTTACCTCTTTTATGCCCTTTTCTTCTAAAAGATAATGAAGGGCTTCAGTAGCCTTTGGCTTTGTAAAGGCACCACCCAAAGGTGTGACAAAGGTAATATCTACTTTATCACGCATGCCCTTATGTTTAAAATATGAATCGGCCAAGAAAGCAAATTCCAATGGGGCAACAGGACATTTAATCGGCATTTCCGAAATATGTACCACCAATTTACCACCATTCCATTTGCGAAGCTTATCGCGTAAGGCCTTGGCTCCTTCATAGGTATAGAAATCAAATATACTTTTGTGCCATTCAGGGCCATTCATTCCCTCGATTTCATCCGGGGCAATTTTGGTTCCGGTGGCGACGATTAAAATATCGTAGGGTAATTCTTCCCCGGTCCCAAGCTTTACCAAATTGTTTTCAGGGACAATGAGCTCAATTTTTTCCTGAATATAATTTACCTGTTTAGGAATAAACTTCTTTCCGTTCTTTTTTACCTGTTTGGTAGTGTAGATATCAAAAGGAAGAAATAAAAATCCTGGCTGATAGTAATGTGTTTTGTATTGATCGACAATCGTGATTTTCCATTCTTTTTTTGGGAGTTTAGAAACCAGATGATTTGCCATCATGGTACCTGAGGTACCAGCGCCTAATATGACCAGATTTTTCATTATAAAGTTTTTATGCTTGCGCAATTAAAAGGCGTAAAGATACAGGCATTCCTGCCGTAAAAAGATGACAAAAGTCATTTTAAAAAATTAGAATCCCTGTAACAATTGTTACATACAATTCCCATTTATAGAGCTTAACAAAGGTGGATTGAGGAAGGCATAATCTGTTCCAATAAATCTGTCCGGGTATTAACTAATAAAAAATAAGTCAATATTTCCATCTGAATCGATTTATGGATGGTTATTTAGTGAGTTCCTCTAAATAGGTTGGTAACATTAGTTACCCTGCAATCGAATGGCCCGTAGTAGTTTTGCCGAAACAAATTGATAAGATGAAGCATTTAGTATTGATTCTGGCATTCTTGACTTCCCCGTTTTGGATAGGCGCGCAAGAAGTGGTGCCGATTACAAAAGAC
>JALHST010000034.1 GCA_022865355.1 Maribacter sp.
CGCAAGGACCGCAAGGACCTGCTGGACCAAAAGGCGACAAAGGCGACACCGGTGCGACCGGGCCACAAGGCCTACAGGGTGATCCGGCAACAGATGACCAGACCCTGAGTACCAATAGTAATCCAGGGAATATTAGTATTTCGGGAGGCAATGCCATTACGCTGAATGTTAATGATGCAGATGCCAATGCAACCAATGAAATCCAAACCTTATCCCTTGTTGGCAGAGACCTGACCATATCAAGTCCGGGCGGTAATACCGTAACCCTGCCAGTTTTAGTCAATTTGGCAACCGATAATTTAACCCAGGACCCTGAAACCAGGACCTATAATATGAATTCCCAAAACCTCGGTTTTACAAATGGTAAAGTGGGTATTGGTAATACTACCCCCAATTCAACGCTGGCACTATCCGGATCATTTTCAGCTCCTATACGAAGCACATCGGTGAGCACTACATTAGGAGTCAATGACTACACCTTAATTATGACCACCGTGAAGGATCTTATAATCACATTACCCGCTGCGAACAGTTGTATCGGCAGAATATATGTACTCAAAAATATGGGGTCTGGGGATAATTTCACGAGTGTCGATTATATAAAAAATGATGGCAATACAGATAATAAATTACAAAAAAATAAAATCTATTGGATACAAAGTGATGGAACGAACTGGCATTGGATCAACCAACCTTAATATTTAATCGGCCTTAGTATTTAAACTGTTAAATGCTCATGTAATCCATTATAAGAATGACAGTCAAACCGCCATTCCCTAGAAGATGAAATTAAAAATAACCATAGCACTAATCACTGCGGCTTTCTCCATCATTGGGGCTCTGGCCCAGGATGCCGTACATAACTATGGTGATTTGCAGATGCATGGTTCGGGATCCCTGGGCTTTCACACGAATTTGATCAACGATGGCAAATTTGATCAAAACGCCGGTTTGGTAGGTTTTTATGGCTATAAGCGATCACTCACAGTTTCCGGGGCTTATATTCCGATTTTCTATGACGCGGAAATCGTTGTCGATGACGGACTGTATCTCGATACGGCCATTGGGTTACTAAACAATGGGAATCTAGTCACTGGCGATATTATTACCCCCAGAAACCATACGAACGTATATTCGAATTTTATTGACAATGCCTTTTATGTCGGGGAAAATGACGTCTCCTTCGTGGACGGCTATGCCGCAATGACCCAGAAGGCCGACTTTACATTCCCTGTTGGCGATGATAATCGATTACGACCCTTGGGAATCGTCTCCTCGGGCCCGAACGCCGTGGCGAAGTGTGCCTATTTTTATGAAGACCCCAATACGATTTCCGCCTATGGCAAAAGCTTTTTAACTTCAAAAAAGGCCAGTGAATTTCTCTCGGTAAGCAATCGGGAATTTTGGCATCTCGAAGGGGATGTGCCCTCTTCGGTCACACTCACATGGGATGAGTGGAGCAACGTGCGTACCTTGGCCGAATTTCTTAGTGATATCAAAGTGGTCGGGTGGCATAAAGAGCAGAATGCCTGGGTGAATCTTGGGAACACCGATGTGCAAGGGGGTATGGCCTATGGATCGGTTACCTCCGAAGTCTTCGTTCCCAATGATTACGAAATCATTACCTTGGGTGGTAATGACGATAAATTACAAGAGTTTGCGACCATAGAACTCGCCAATTACTTTATGACGCCTAACGGGGATGGAAAAAACGATTTTTTAGTACTGGAGGGTATTGAAAAATCACAGGACAACAACATTCAAATTTTTAATCGTTATGGGGTTATGGTCTATTCAAAGTCAAACTACCACAATGAATTCGATGGAAGATCCAATCGACAATCGGTCATAGACCGGGACGCCGGCCTCGCTTCGGGCATCTATTTTTACATTATTACCTTCAATGACCTACGACAAAAGCACCAAGGGTATCTTTATATTTCTACGAATAATACAAACTAAACGCCAATGAAATGGGCCCATTCACAAAAACCTCCCTTAACTTGGCCCTTCATCTTATCTGGGTAATTTAATAGGTGTATTTCGTTTCAGCTCTTCCTTTTTGATGGTCCGAATTTAAATTTAAGGTCAAATAAAAGCATTTGGCAGTATCTTTGCACAAGCACAAACAAAGGTTTTATTGATTAAGATTGAAAAGGCATGCAACGAAGAACATTTATAAAAAAAAGTGGTATCGGTAGTTTGGCCATTGGGGTCTTGCCCCATTCCCCATTTTGGCAGGAAGCTGAATACACTACTGACGAACTAATGGGTAAGGCGGATATTAAACTGTATGGTGATGGAATCAACCTACGGAAAGAAGCCTACGAGGCTTTTTTGGAGATGAAAAAAGCGGCTTATAGTGATGGCATCGATCTAAAAATAGTTTCGAGTTATCGCAGTTTTGACCGTCAAGAGCAAATTTGGGAAAGAAAATACCAGCAGTACACCGACGAAGAGGGAATGAAGCCG
>JALHST010000312.1 GCA_022865355.1 Maribacter sp.
AAGTATTCATCAAACAAATAAATTAAAAACAGTAGCCTAAAACATGCCGCTATTTTCCTTCACAATGATCTCTACGGGAATATTAACGGTCAATGCCGAGGTATCCCCCTTCGTCAAAAATTGAAATAACCCCTTAATCGCTGCGTACCCCTGATATTCTGGCTGTTGGTTGATTAGGAAATCTATTTCGTCATTTTTAAGGAATTTCAGGTTCCGTTTGTTCAAATCAAAACCGACCATAAACGTTTTCCCCACATTGTATTGCTGGAGTATTTTGGGCAGTAAATGGGATTTTGAATTGGTAACGAAAATTCCTTTCGTATTATCTGATTTAAACCAGTTTTCCATTTCCCCGGTAACCTTGAACTCATCATTCAAAATATAATTTATAGTTTGTATGCTCACCGTTTCGTTAATGGTCTTAAAATAGGCCTTAAATCCATTTTCCCGTTGGATGTTATTGGCGTGAATACCTTTTTCGTTTATTATGTTGACAACGAAATAATCACCGGTGTTTCCCACGAGGCCATGAAGTAGTCTTCCAGCGACCATGCCGGCAATATGGGAGTTTTGCCTTATAAAATGGGCCGCTTCATTTAAAGCTATCTCGGTATCCAAAAAAACAACGGGTATCTTCTTGGCCTTCGCCTTTTTCAAAACGTCGTTGCTGGCTTCGCGAAAAAAAGGTACCGTCACAATCGCATCATATGCCTTCTTGAAGATGGCCTTGCTTTGATCAATGAACGAAGAAGCATCCGAAAATTCATAAAAATCTGCGGTAACCCCTAATTCCTTTAACTCCTCAACAGCTTTCGTAATTCCTTTTTTAGGAAGCTTCCAATAATTCCATTTGTGTTTGGTGACGGGAATTAAAATGGCATAGTATATTTTTTTTATGGAGGCAAGTTTAAGCCTACTGGCAGTCGTATTGCGTATATAACCAGTTTCCTTAATGATTTTTAAGACTCTTTTTTCAGTAGATTTCGAGACTCCCGCCCTTTTGTGTAGTACTCTATCAACAGTGCCGATTGAAACATTTGCCAATTTTGCTATTTGCTTAATTCCCGTACTCATATGTCAAAGGCAGATTTTATAGGCCCAAAAATACTTGATTTCGCGGCCAAAAAAATGATAGCGGTCAACCGTTATTTTAATTCGGCCACCGAAATGTTCCTGAACTGAATGGTCATCTCATTTCCTGGGTGCAATTGCAGTCCAATCGGGCCGTGGGTATTGGCATTCTCAAATGTATAATTCATAACTTCCTTACCATTTAGCCAGACTTTGTACGAATTTCCAATGGCCATGGCCTTAATTGTGTTCCAATCATCTGGTTTTAGAAGTTCCTTGATGCCCGCTGCCTCGACAGGATATCCCATTCCCGCCACATAGGGCGAAGCGGTCATGTCTCGCTTTAATGACCCTGAAATGCCGATTTGGATTTGGGGATTATGGTCCTCTTCCCCGCGCATAAATATACCCGAATCTACCGTACCCGTTCCAAATTTAAAATCCAGTTGAATCACGAAATCGCCATATTCCTTTTTGGTCCATAAATTAGATCCTTTTTTATTCGGACCACTTTTGGCCCATAAAGATCCATCGTCGATCGACCACCAAATATTGTCCTTCGGCACTTTCCAATGCTTCAGGTCCTTCCCATCAAAAAGCGATTTCATTTTAGGTTCCCCGGTCTGCGCATGACCCGTGAAAATCAAAGAAAAAGTGCATAGCAATACAATGGCTCGTGTCATTTGTCTATTATTAGGTTGTTAAATCATTTTCATTTTACTAATTGGGGGCATTACCAGTATGTTTATTAATATCCCTATCGACGCTTTTTCAATACGGATCAATCGGCATTGAATTCATCAAAGGATCGATCTATTTCGGTTTTCTTAAGTTCAGATCCGTTGTGGATCAAGATGCGATATTTAAAGGTAACGGACTCTGATTTTTTCAGGCTAAAGTTCAACGTTTCCTTCTCCTTTGAAAAAATAGCCTGTCCCAATGGGTTGGCCGCAAATAATCCGTAGCCCCTGGCGTGCCAGTAGGTGGGATAACCCACATTCTTTTTATTGTCCAAAATTGCTATGGCCACCGTATCCCCTTCTATTACCCCTTGTAATCGTACCCAGTTGCCGCGTGTACCCCAAACCTCATTGCCGGTGATTCCCTCACTGCTCAGATAATCCCCGGTTACCCCATTAATATTTGAAGCTTCGACCGCAGTTGCATTGCCAGCCGCATCGGTAAAAACTGCAGGTTCATTCGATGGCAATTCAAGTTCCCTTGTTACCCGTACGCCCAGCATGCCCTCCTTATTATCTGTAAAAGTCACATCCTGTAATGCTTTCAGCGTAGTGATGCGGTCTATAAACCGGGTGTTGCCTTGCTCGCCAAATTTAAATTCAGTTGTTTCTTCAAGCAGATCGCCATTTTGAGGAGATCGCCAAAGCGCTTTTACCTTAAAGGTGCCATTTTCGTCATTGCTTTCAACGATTTCTTCGGGATAAATGGTGCCATACTTATTTTTATCCTTCTCAGGAATGGCGTAAGAATTATTCCAGAAATCGAGTCCGTTTACATCCCCATAATTGAACCAAAGCCCGACATGATGGGGATGGTCAATTCGTTCATTGGCTCTGGGACTATTAGGAAATCCTCTTGTTACCGTTTTACCGCTTTTTGTGATGATCGGATATAATATAGGTTTCGGGGTCTTTTCATCGTACACATAGCCCGTAAAAAGTTCGCCATCTATTTTGACATCGACTTTTTTATTGGTATCGTCGCGGTGGAAACTAATTTTGGGAGATTGCACCGTTTCCTCGGGGGACGAACTTTCTGAATCGTTATTTTTCTTCATGTCCTTACATGAAAAAAAGAGCATGGTAGAAAGTAGACTAAATATAATCGTTTTCCTGATCATCGGATTTTTTAATAGGATTAATATTGGAATATTTCACCGCCCGCCAAAACATTCTGTGTCTTTTCGTCGAAGGTTGCCCTTAGGCCGGTTCGCAACGCAGCCGTGGTCATGATGTTGGCGATGGAATGATGGTACCCTGCTTCGATCGGACCATTGGTAATCTTTCTGCTGCGAATGCACTCCATCCAATTCAACATATGCAGGGAGGTCATATCATCAACCCCGGTATTGGCGGAGGTGACGACTTTCACTTCATTATCGGATAAATTATAAGGTGCCAAAAGATTGGCTTTCATCCCCATTTCATCGGCAAAACGTTGTGTCAGGCCCCCAGTATCGCTCACTTTATTGGTATCCAAATTCAATTCACCCCCATTGGAATAGTAAATTTCCTTTGTCCCGCCTGCCGAATTCGTAAATCTTGACGAATAGGTCACTTGAAACCCGGAGGCCAAGTCATCTGCTGGGCCATAATCGAATACGGCCGACATCGTATCGAAGTTCTTTCTACCATCTTTCCAGAGATAGATTCCCCCATTGGCAGCCACACTTCTCGGGTGTTCAAAGCCCGTAAACCAATGTACGGTATCGATTTGATGCGACATCCATTGCCCAGGAATCCCTGAAGAATACGGCCAAAACAACCTATATTCCAAATATTTTCGTGGATCCCATGCCTCATAAGGCCGGTTCATTAAATAGCGTTTCCAATCGGTATCGGACGCCTTGATTTCCGAAACCAATTTTGGTAAGCGCCACCTACCCGGTTGGTTGACATTCCAGGTCATTTCTACCATGACAATATCGCCGAATTTACCTGATTTAATGTAATCGGCGGCGGCATGGTAATTCGGGCCACTGCGCCTCTGTGATCCTATCTGAAAGACGATTCCCGATTCCTTGACGGCTTTCATCCCGATACGGGCATCTTCCATGGTTTCGGCAAAGGGCTTTTCACAATAGGTATCTTTCTTCGCATTTGCCGCTTCTGCCGCAAGAAGTGCGTGTTGAAAATCGGCGGTAGAAATAATTACGGCATCGATTTTGTCTTTATCGTACATCTCGTCATTGTTCCGCCATTGGTCAATAGTATTCCCTGTGAGATCCTTGATAAAAGCGACCCCTTCGTCCCTTCGCCGGTTCCAAATATCGGAAACACCCACAATTTCAAAATTGAGAGCCTTACTATGCCCATTAAAGGCTGGAAGCAAAGCGCCTTTTGCCCTATTGGAAAATCCTACGATACCCACGCGTACCCGATCGTTGGCACCTATTATTTTTCGATAGCTCTTTGCGCTTAAGGTGCTTGCTCCTAGTGCGATGCCCCCAGATGCCATCGCCGCTTTTTGCAGAAACGTTCTTCTAGTTTTGTCCATGCTGTTGTTTTTAGTATTCACGTATTTTAATGCTTTTGAAGGAGACCCGGTCCCCGTGGTCTTGCAAGAGAATGGAGCCTTCTGGCAAACGTCCGAAATTTTCCCATTTTTCGTACTTGCTTTTCTCGACCAAGGCCTCGAACATTTGACTGAATCGATCGAATTCGACAACTTTTACTTGATTGAGCCAATGCTCCACATGACCGTCTTTTGAAACGATGCGGGCATTGTTCCACTCCCCTATCCCTTTAAAATTTTTACCTCTCGAATTGTTTAAGTTTTCGGCACGGATCAAATCATATAACGAACCTACGGTCCGATTGCCATTCTTGCCCTCTTTGGCATCGGGATGCCGTTCATCGTCCAACACTTGAAACTCCAATCCGATGGCCGACCCTTCGCCAGTATTAAGGGCCGGATCTACAAAATATTTAATGCCACTATTGGCTCCTTCGGTAAGCAGGAAGTCTACACTAAGCTCAAAATTGCTAAAAGCCTCTGTGGTGACGATATCACCTCCATTATTTGCTTCGGCACCTCCTGAGGACAAAACGCTTAGCAGGCCATCCTTGATTTCCCACCCTTTGTCGGGAAACGTTTCGAGCTTTGCCCCACGCCATCCGTTAGTGGTCTTCCCATCCCATAATAGGCGCCAGCCTATACGAATTTCATTCGAGGTAAGTTGGTTCTTTAAATAACTGATTTCCGGCACTTCGGGATCAACATTTTTTCTGGAATTCGCCAAATTGCTAATCTGGATCTTTATATTTTTCCATCTTACAAGCTTTCCCTCAAGATCCTTATCTTCTATCGCATGCACCTGAAAGGCAATAAACCCTTCTGCCGTGGTGTCATCTACCAGATTGGCGCATTGTATGTCGTTTATCCAAGTGCGGATCGTCAATCCGATCGCCTCGATTCTGTAGTGGTTCCACTGCCCTAGAATAAAGGCCTCCTGCCCTTTTGGATTACGTGTTAAAGGGTATAACCAACCCTGCCGTGCCTCATCATAAATTCCGCCGGCCCATTTTCTAGAACTGGTTTCGATTTCACATTGATAACCATGTACCCGCCCGTTCATATAATCCTTAGTGGACAAACTTCTAAACTGAACCCCTGAATTAAGCCCATTTTCAACATAGACATCAAATTCAAGGATAAAGTCCCCATAGGTCTTTTTGGTAGCCATAAAACTATTTGGGGTATCCTTTTTGGAAATTCCCACAAGGGCCCCATCTTCAATCTGATATTTCGCCGAACCGCCGATTTGTTGAAAATTCGAAAGATCTTTCCCATTAAAAAGAAGTTCCCAGGACTCTTGGGCAGTGAGTGATAAACCGAATAAAAGAATGAAACAGATAGTTAAATGGGTTCGTTTTTGCATGGTTGATTTTTGTTTCAGAGTTGAATTTTTGTTGAAAGGAACTTGTGCCAACAAAATTGTAAAAAAATTTCCGTTAACGTTAACGAATGTAAAAAATATTTTTAACTTGCGGCTACGATTCCAATACTATTTTAGTGCCTCGTCCGCTCTAATTCCTCGATTAGACCTACAAAAAGAAAACAGGGAAAATATAATTTTGTTCGTGTTGTAAAAGATGGCTTGCATTGAAATACCATACGAATCGTTCGTAAACTTAAACTATAAAACCCGATCAAATTGATAAGCACTAATTTTCTGTTGGAAAACAAATATTCAGAAGAGCTCTACCATGATTTTGCGGCCAAAATGCCGATTATCGATTATCACAACCATCTATCGCCCAAACAAATGGCCGAAGACACGATCTTTGACAATATTACCCAAGTCTGGATCAACGGGGACCATTATAAATGGCGTGCCATGCGTACTTTGGGGATTCATGAGGAATACATAACAGGCAAGGCGACCGATCAGGAAAAGTTCAATAAATGGGCCTATACCGTACCCTATACGATGCGCAATCCGCTATACCATTGGACGCATTTAGAACTTCAAAGGTATTTTGACATTCCTGAATTATTAACGCCCAAATCATCTGAAAGTATTTATGAGGAAACCTCCGAGAAACTGAAGAGTGCAGCCTACAGCAGTCAAAATCTTATTTCTGGGATGAATGTTACTTATTTGTGCACTACCGAAGATCCAACCGATCCCTTGGAGCATCATCAAACCTTATCCCGGAGCAGTTTTAAGACGAAGGTGAGTACCGCCTTTCGACCCGACAAATCGCTTATGATCCAAGGTGAAACCTATAACGAATATATCGATAGCCTCGAAATTGCATCGAAAGTATCCATATCAAGTTATGACGATCTGTGTCGGGCCCTCCAAAATAGACTGCGATTTTTTCATGAAAACGGCTGCCGAATTTGTGACCATGGTTTGGAGCAACTCTATGCCGAGGATCATACTGAATCTGAGATAAAGTCGATATTCGAAAAAAGACGGAACGGAAAAGCGGTAAACCAACTCGAAGCCGCAAAATTTCAAAGTGCCCTGCTTTTATTCCTGTCGGAATGCTATCATGAACATGGGTGGGTGCAACAATTTCATTTGGGGGCTTTGCGAAACACGAATACCAGAATGTTACGGCTTTTGGGCCCGGATACCGGGTGGGATTCCATTGGCGACTATCAACAGGCACAAGCACTTTCAAAGTTCCTTAATACCCTCGACGGTAAGAACAAACTGACGAAGACCATACTCTATAATGTGAATCCGACCTATAACGAGGTGATGGCCACTATGATAGGGAATTTTAATGATGGAAGCATAAAAGGCAAAGTACAATGGGGGTCTGCATGGTGGTTCCTTGACCAAAAAGATGGCATGACCGACCAACTGAATATTTTATCGAATATGGGACTACTCAGTTGTTTTATAGGAATGGTGACAGACTCACGGAGCCTCCTCTCATTTCCAAGGCATGAATATTTTAGAAGGATATTATGCAACCTTTTCGGCGTTGAGATTCAGAAAGGGGAGCTTCCGGCAGACTTGAATTGGATCGGCAAATTAATAGAGGATATCTGCTATAACAATGCAAAAGAATATTTTGACGTTTAACGGCAGTTGGATGTTGTAAATGGTCACCCCGGAAAAAATAGTGAATCCCGCTCAAAAAATTGACCAATCGATACAATTGGCCCAAAGAATATGACAACCAGAAAATTTCTTTGCTATATTTGCCATCCATTTCAAAAAGAGCCCACGTGGTGAAATTGGTAGACACGCCACCTTGAGGGGGTGGTGTTCGCAAGGACGTGCTAGTTCGAATCTAGTCGTGGGCACAACAAACAGTTTGGCAAGAATACGCTTCACTGCTTTACGGAACCCTGCATAACCGCAGAATAATCAGCTTAAAAAAGGTCGGCAAAAAGGTCGACCTTTTTTATAGCCGGTCGAAAAATACGGTTTTACTCCCATGCTATTCGAAATTCCCCGATATACCCAAGAAATTGGCTAGTTTCTCATGAAATCATCGGCTTTTGATTAAATTTTAAGAATAATTCCGCATATCATATTCATTAAAAATGTAATTTTGTTTAAAGATTTTGAGTAAATTATGAACAATGTAAAAAAATTATTCAGCATCAAGGATTTGGAAAATCTTTCTGGTATAAAGGCGCACACCATTCGCATTTGGGAAAAGCGCTATAATTTGCTATCTCCCGACAGGACCGACACCAATATTAGAACATATAGCCTTGCAAGTCTTCAAAAACTATTGAATATTACGATGCTGTATAATAATGGCTATAAAATATCGAAAATCGCCAAACTTTCGGAAAAAGATATTCCAATAGTTGTCCGCGACTTAGCAAGTAAAAATAGTTCAAAAAGCCAAGCTCTGAACTCTTTTAAAATGGCCATGATGAACTTTGACCAGACATTGTTTTTCAAAACGTACGATGATTTGTTAGCCGTTAATTCGTTTCACGACATATTTTTTGAAATCTTTATTCCCCTTCTGAATGAAATGGGGATGCTATGGCAGACCGATTCGATAACCCCTGTGAACGAACATTTTATTACCGAATTAATCAAACAAAAAATTCTCATAAATACCGAGAAATTACAGCAAAACGAGCCGACCAAAAAAGAAAAGGTCTTCGTGCCCTATCTCCCTGAAAATGAAATTCATGATATTGGATTGCTCTATATCAATTACGAAATTGTTCGAAGTGGTTACAAATCGATTTATTTAGGGCAGACCGTCCCGTTAGAGAATCTTAGGGTACTGATGAAGTATTTTGACAATGTGTATTTTGTATCTTATTTTACGGTTGTGCCCACGAAAGAGAAAATAAGCAGGTATCTGCAGGATTTTGAGGAGCTGGTACGCGAAGAAAACGCCAACGTTCAATTATGGCTTTTGGGACACCAAACCCAATACTTGGATTTGAAAACCTTGCCGTCGTGCGTGCGTACGTTTAAATCGATTCCCGAAGTTGCCAAAGAATTGTAAGAATTAACACGTGTTAAATAATATCCCAACAATGCAAAAAAAAGTAGCCATTATCGGTTCTGGGTTCTCTTCCTTGTCCGCGGCATGCTACCTTTCAAAATTGGGGTACGGGGTGACCGTTTTCGAAAAAAATGAAACCATTGGAGGGCGCGCACGACAATTGGTCCGCGAGGGATTTACATTTGATATGGGGCCTAGTTGGTATTGGATGCCTGATATATTTGATAAGTTTTTCGCTGATTTTGGCAAAAAAACATCAGACTTTTATCATTTGGACAAACTGGATCCGGCCTATAAAATTTTCTTTTCCGATGATTCGATCACTATTGGCGACTCTATGGAAAAAATTTGTCAGGAGTTCGAACGCATTGAAAAAGGAAGTTCCGAACATTTGGTCGAATTTATTTCGAAGGCACAGGAAAATTATGATATCGCTATAAATAAGGTCGTCCTGAGACCCGGACTTTCTCCTTTTGAATTGGTAACCAAGGAAACCATTTTGAAGGTAGACCAGTTTTTCAAGACGATACGCGGTGAAGTCCGAAAAAGATTCAAAAATCCTAAATTGATCGCTTCTTTAGAGTTTCCCGTCTTATTCCTAGGTGCCAAGCCCAGCAAAACACCTGCCTTCTATAGCTTTATGAATTTTGCCGATTTCGGATTGGGCACCTGGCATCCAAAGGGTGGTATGTATGAGATAATTAGTGCCATGGCGAATTTGGCGGAAGAATTGGGAGTTACTATTTGTACGAATGCCCCCGTCGAAAAAATACGGGTAAAAGATAATAGTACCATTGGGATTACAACGAATGGCAGTCCTTTTGATGCCGACATCGTATTGAGCGGCGCCGATTATCACCATTCGGAGACCCTGCTTGACGCTGAGTACCGGCAATACTCCGAGGCCTACTGGGATCATAAGGTATTTGCCCCTTCTTCCTTACTTTTTTACGTAGGATTCGACAAGAAACTGCAAAACATAGAACATCACAATCTTTTTTTCGATACAGATTTTGAGCAGCATACCCAGGAAATATATGACGATCCCAAATGGCCTCGGGAGCCTCTTTTTTATGCCAATTTTCCCTCGGTAACCGATGGGGGCATGGCGCCCCAAGGTTGTGAAACGGGCTTTTTTCTTGTGCCTTTGGCGCCCGGATTGGAGGATACGCCCGCGCTGAGAAATAAATATTTTGATCTTATCATGGCCCGGTTTGAAAAAAATACCTTGCAAAAGATTACGCCAAACATTATGTTTATGGAATCTTTTTGCCTGAAAGATTTCGTCGAACAGTATAACGCCTATAAAGGCAATGCCTATGGCATGGCGAATACCCTTAAACAAACGGCATTTATGAGACCAAAATTGAAAAGCAAAAAGGTAAAAAGTTTGTATTTTACAGGTCAACTTACGGTTCCCGGACCTGGAGTTCCGCCTTCTTTGATATCCGGTAAATTAGTTTCCGAACTTATCGCAAGATTTAATTGAATTAAACGTATGAAAGCTATTTTTGATACTGTTTCTTATGACTGTAGCAAACTTGTTTCCCGAGCATATAGCACCTCCTTTGCCCTGGCTACTAAAATGTTGCATACGTCGATTCGAAGTGACATCTATAATATTTATGGTTTTGTACGCCTTGCCGATGAAATAGTCGATTCTTTCAAGGGATATGAACAAGAGCGAATTTTCAACGACTTTGAAAATCAGCTGGATTACGCTTTGAGTGCTAAAATTAGTGTCAATCCTATTTTAAATTCCTTTCAGCATACGTTTCACAAATATGACCTATCAAAAGATTTGGTAACGGCTTTTTTGAATAGCATGCGCATGGATCTTACCAAAATGACTTATAATACCGAGAAGGAGTATCGGGACTATATCTATGGTTCGGCTGATGTCGTCGGCCTTATGTGCCTGAAGGTTTTTGTAAAAGGAGATACCCTGAAATACGATAATTTGAAAGAATCGGCGATGGCATTAGGATCGGCATTTCAAAAAGTTAATTTTCTGAGGGACTTAAAAATGGATTTCGAAAACTTGAACAGGACCTATTTTCCTAATACGAATTTACTCGACCTAGACGAAGATTCTAAAAATCGTATTATCAATGAAATTAAAGAAGATTTTCAAGTCGGCTTCAGAGGTATCCTCAAATTGCCGAAAGAAGCCAAATTTGGGGTATATACCGCCTATAAATACTATTTTAAATTGTTGAAAAAATTAGAGAATACTCCTTCAAGGGAAATCAAGACGGCACGCATTCGAGTGCCTAATTATCAAAAAATTAGTTTATTGGCTAGCTCTTATATGACATATAAGTTAAATTTGGTATGAGATGAAGACACTAATATGGATACTGATTTTTATGGGCACATTTTCCTTCATGGAATTTATGGCCTGGTTTACCCATAAGTACATTATGCATGGCTTTTTATGGCGCCTGCATCAAGACCACCATAAAAAAGATCACGACTCCTGGTTCGAGCGCAATGATGCATTTTTCATTTTTTATGCCGTTGTGAGCATGATTTTCTTTTATTTGGGCGCTGAGGGTTTTTGGTATGGATGGCCCATTGGCTTAGGCATTATGGCCTATGGGGCAACTTATTTTCTGGTACATGATATCTTTATCCACCAACGCTTCAAGATGTTCCGCAATGCAAATAATTGGTATGCCAAAGGCGTTCGAAGGGCGCATAAAATGCATCATAAACATTTGGGGAAAGGTGATGGGGAATGTTTCGGAATGCTTTTCGTGCCTTTTAAATACTTTAAAAAGTAGGTTCTATCCTTTCTGCAAAAGCGCATCTAACAAGGATCTGGTACCTTGATCGTGCCAATCTTTGGAACCTGTTGTTGCCAGTACTATTTTACCACTTTTATCTAAAATGTAGGTTGCCGGTATCACGTTCGAGATAAATAATTCCGGTTTCTTCAATATCGAATAATATACCGGAAAACTATATTGTTTTTTTGTCATAAAGGCGTCCACCTTGATCTTCTCGTCCTGTGCAATAAACAGGAATCTTACCTTTTGACCATATTCATCATATAGTTTCTGTAAGCTCGGCATCTCCTGTACACAAGGTTGGCACCAACTTGCCCAAAAATTGATAAGAACTACTTCGTCCTTTACACTATCAAAATCAAAAGGCTTGCCTTGACGATCAACCAATTTCCAATCATAGCCCTCCGAGGGAAGTTGTTCGCCCAAGCTATTATCTAACTTATACCCCGTTAAAAGGCTGGAAATACGGCCCTTGACTTTTCTTCCGACTGGGGTGAAGACCATTATAATTCCTAGGGCTCCTAGAAATAATAAAATGTACATGTATTTTTTTGAAATTTTCATTTTTCGGCAATAAGTGTATCCAAAAGTTGCGAGATTTTTTCATTGTCCCAGTCTGAAATCGCCGTTTGGTGCACCACGATATATCCGTTCTTATCCAAAATATAGACCCCGGGAGGATCTAATATAGATACCGGGCTTGGCTCGTCGGTTATCCGGTATGTAATGGGAAACGTAAACTTGCGGTTATGAGACATGAATTTTTCTACCGGCGCTTTTTCTTCATTGGTAATTATATAGAAATCGACTTGATCCTTATAGGCATCATACAAGTCCTGAATGTCATGTAATTGCGCTTCCGATGGCACATGCCAAGAGGCCCAAAAATTAATAAAGACGACCTTGCCTTCCGACTTCCTAAAGTTTATTAGGTTCCAATTCGCATCCTTAAGTCGCCAATCGTAATTCGGAATTTTACCGCGATTTTCAACGGCAATAATACTCGGGGCTGTTGCAAATATCCGGTTTAACCACACTTTGCCATACGTCCCTAAGGGTGTTACAAAAAAAGAAAGCACAAAAGCGAATATGAGAAGATTAAGAGCCGTTTTTTTTGTGATCTTCATTTTTTGGGGGTTTTATCAAATTAAAAACCCCCAATGGGTATCGGGAGTTTTTAAGAATCAATGTCTACCTTTATTAAGCCGCGTTTTCTCTTTTTATGACGTTCAATGCAGATCCTTCCTTGAACCAGCCGATCTGCGGCGCATTATAGGTATGGTTTACCAATATGTTTTCCTTTTTTCCATCGGCATGTATAATTTCAAGGGTCAAGGGTTTGCCTGGGGAAAAATCGGCAATATCGATAAAATTAAAAGTATCATCCTCTTGAATTCGATCATAATCCGCCTCGTTGGCAAAAGTCAAGGCCAACATCCCTTGTTTTTTTAGATTAGTTTCATGGATCCGGGCAAACGATTTGACCAAAACCGCCGCAACGCCTAAATGTCTAGGTTGCATGGCCGCATGCTCCCTTGATGAACCTTCACCATAATTATGGTCTCCGACTACGATCGTTTTGATCCCCGCGGCCTTGTATGCCCGTTGGGTATCTGGAACCCCCCCGTATTCACCGGTATATTGGTTCTTTACAAAATTGGTCTTTTTATTGAAGGCATTTACGGCACCGATCAAGGTATTATTGGCAATATTATCCAGATGCCCCCGAAACCGCAACCAAGGTCCGGCCATCGAAATATGGTCAGTAGTACATTTACCAAACGCCTTGATCAATAATTTTACCCCTTGCAACTGTTCTGGCGTAATGGGCAAAAATGGGTCGAGTAACTGTAAACGCTCTGAAGTCGCACTTACTTTTACGACTACTTTGGAACCATCGGCATCGGGTGCCAAGAAACCTGCATCTTCCACATCAAAACCTTTGGGCGGCAATTCGATCCCCATCGGTTCATCTAACTTGACTTCCTGTCCATCCTCATTGATCAACGTATCGTTCATGGGGTCAAAATCAAGTCGGCCCGAAATGGCAATGGCTGCCACCATCTCAGGAGACCCTACAAACGCATGGGTGTTGGGATTGCCGTCGGCCCTTTTTGAAAAGTTACGGTTGAACGAGTGAACAATGGTATTTTTTTCATCACCCTTTAAATCACTTCGATCCCACTGCCCAATACAGGGGCCGCAGGCATTGGTAAACACGGTAGCCCCTAAATCCTCGAATATTTTGAGGAGGCCATCGCGCTCGGCCGTAAATCGTATTTGTTCCGAACCGGGATTAATTCCAAAGTCCGATTTAGGTTTGATATGTTTGGTAATGGCCTGTTGCGCTATAGATGCGGCGCGGGTCAGATCTTCATATGATGAATTGGTACATGAACCTATTAAACCCCAGTCTACGTGGATAGGCCAACCATTGGCCTTGGCTTTCGGACCCAACTCCCCTACAGGGGTTGCTAAATCTGGAGTAAAGGGTCCATTCAAATGGGGCCGAAGCGTATTTAAATCGATTTCGATCAATTCGTCAAAATATTTCTCGGGATTGGCATACACCTCGGGATCGGCGGTCAAATGTTCCTTGACCTTATTGGCTGCATCGGCCACCTCATTTCTTTCGGTAGCCCTAAGATAACGCTCCATGGAGGCATCGTAGCCAAAAGTAGAAGTAGTCGCACCTACTTCTGCACCCATATTACAAATAGTGCCTTTTCCGGTACAGGACAAGTTCTTGGCACCCTCCCCGAAATATTCTATTATGGCACCGGTCCCTCCTTTTACGGTCAGTATACCAGCTACCTTCAAAATGACATCCTTCGAAGAGGTCCAACCCGAAATTTTTCCGGTTAGTTTTACGCCGATCAATTTGGGAAATTTTAACTCCCAGGCCATCCCGGCCATAACGTCGACGGCATCCGCACCACCAACACCTATAGCGACCATTCCCAATCCACCGGCATTTACCGTATGCGAATCGGTCCCGATCATCATGCCGCCAGGAAAGGCATAGTTTTCTAAGACCACCTGATGAATAATTCCCGCTCCGGGCTTCCAAAAACCGATTCCGTATTTGTTCGAGACCGATTCTAAAAAGTCAAATACTTCCTTACTAGTGCTGTTTGCTATCTTTAAATCGGCAACCGCACCACTTTTAGCTTGAATCAAATGATCACAATGAACCGTTGTTGGCACGGCAACCTTACTTTTACCCGCCTGCATAAACTGTAACAAAGCCATCTGTGCGGTAGCATCCTGACAAGCGATACGATCTGGCGCGAAATCGACATAATCCTTTCCTCGTGCAAATGCCCTGGTCGGCATGCCATCCCAAAGGTGGGAATAAAGTATTTTTTCAGAGAGTGTCAAGGGCTTGCCGACAATTTCCCGGGCTTTATTTACACGTTCGGCCATGGTGGCGTACACGTTTTGGATCATATCTATGTCAAATGCCATTATTCAGTAAATTTTGGTTCGAATCAATTCTACGAAATTAAGAAAATCCAAGGCGCAAATAAAATTTTTACTAAATGATTACCATCATTTTGACAAATAGATAGGCCTGAACTCGATCTAAAAAGGCCTTGATCGAACAATCATAAAATTAAGACGTACTGAAAGATGTCTCTTTAGAGAAGTTTTTCGATGATATCCTCTTCTGAGATACCTTCGGCCTCGGCTTTGTAATTCTTAATAATGCGATGTCTTAAGATACCAAAGGCAATGGCTTTTACATCTTCAATATCGGGGGAAAATTTCCCGTTGATGGCGGCATGGGCCTTGGCGCCCAGAATTAGATTCTGCGATGCCCGGGGACCAGCACCCCAGTCAACATATTGTTTTATATAATCTGAGTTCGAAGGGATGCCCGGTCGGGTACTGCTTACCAATTTAACGGCATATTCCAATACATTTTCGGGTACGGGTACCCTTCGTACCAGATGCTGTACTTCCAAGATGGCCGCTGCGTTGAAAAGGGCTTCTACTTGAAAAGTATCATCTGAGGTCGTTGCTTTTACCACCTGCATTTCCTCGGTAATCGATGGATATTTTAACTCGATTGCGAACATAAAGCGGTCTAGCTGTGCCTCAGGAAGCGGATAGGTACCTTCTTGTTCGATGGGGTTTTGGGTGGCAAGTACGAAGTACGGCAACGCGAGCTTATATTGTTGTCCCGCAATAGTGACAGCGCGCTCTTGCATGGCTTCCAAAAGGGCAGCTTGGGTTTTGGGAGGCGTCCGGTTTATTTCGTCCGCCAAGATGATATTTGCAAAAATGGGCCCTTTGATGAATTTAAAATTTCGGTTTTGGTCTAAGACTTCACTGCCCAATATATCACTTGGCATTAAATCAGGGGTGAACTGTATACGCTTAAAATCCAACCCCAGGGTTTGGGCAATCGTATTCACCATTAAGGTTTTGGCAAGCCCCGGGACTCCTATCAACAAGGAATGTCCACCTGTGTATATCGATAATAGAATTTGTTCGATTACCTTTTCCTGGCCTACTATCACCTTGGCAATTTCCTGCTTTAATACCGCATGTTTTTTGACCAGATTTTGTATCGCAGTAACGTCGGACATCCAATTATTTCTTAACCCAATTATTCGCAAATGTACAATCCTTACTACCCTCGTTTATGCTTACATAGGTATCCTTAATGTGTTTGTCCATCCACTTTTTAATGGCATTATATTGCTTTTCGGTGAGTGCCAATTGCTGGATCTTTATATAGTCCTTGGCAAAATCGGCGACATGTTCATCGTACCGATTGGTTACTTTTAAAATCTTATACTTGGGTGCGCCTCCTCGTGGATCCTGCTCCAGTTGCGGATACGAAATTTCGTTGTCCTTTAAATTTCGTACTTGGTTATACAGCGCTGGATCCATCTTGGTGAGTTCGAATCTGGAATCAAAATTCACGGGGTTGCGAAGAAGTCCGCCATCAAACTTGGTCTCCTTTTCATCTGAGAAATTCAGGGCGGCTTCGGCGAAAGTATACTTGCCATCGATAATGTTTTGGCGAATGCTATCCAATTCCATCTTAGCCTCGTCGAGCGCTTTTTGTGAAATTTCAGGTTGAATCAAAATATGCCGAAGATCTAGCTCCTGTCCCCGTATCTTTTCGATATAGATGATATGATACCCAAATACGGTTTCAAATGGTTCTGAGATTTCGCCTTCCCGCAGACTAAAGGCGACATCTTTAAACGTCTTATCAAAGCCCGTATCCTTGGTTACACCCTCATATAATCCACCTTTTGGCTTTGAACCGGGATCTTGTGAATACAATATGGCCTTCACACTAAAACTTGCGCCATTATCCTCAATATCAGCTTTAATGGCATTTAATTTATCGATCACTTTTTGCTTCTCTTCGTCGGTCGCCTTCGGCTCCTTCACGATTTGCGAAATTTCAAGTTCGGCACCAAAAACAGGACGCTCATTTTCAGGAATCTTATTAAAGAATTGACGCACTTCCTCGGGGGTGATCTGAATATCGGAGACTATCTTTTGCTGCATCTTTTCAGATAACATACGAAGTTTAATGATTTTATTGATGTCCTCCCGTAAGCTGATCTCGTCATCCTGTTTATAGAATTTTAGCAGCTTTTCCATAGACCCGATCTGCTCCAAAAGTCCTTGTATCTGTCGTTCGGTGGTCGCCGACACCTCATCATCGGAAACCAATAGGCTGTCCTGAACCGCTTGGTGGGCATACAATCTATCCTCCATGAGTTTGCCTAATAGGCTACAGCGGTCGACGCCCTCCATAGCCGCCCCTTGACTGCGAAGATCGATCAATGTTTTATCAATGTCCGATTCCAAGATGACATAGTCACCCACCACCGCGGCGATACCGTCAATTTTCATTCTTTTGAAATTTCGGGTAGAATCTTTTTGAATTCCTGAATCAGCGATCAGGTTGGGTAATTCGGGCTCGATTTGGGTATCGGGCAGGGCTTCTGATTCTTGTGAAAATGCCAAGGCTGAAATACAGCCGATAGTCAAGGAAAAAAGTATTTTATTTATCATTCGTGTAGACCTCAAACTCTTTATCTTTAATAGCTTCATCAATTATTTCGGTTTCCAATTTTCGAATATATTCCAATTTCCGGCGGCTTAGGAGTACTTGTCGTATCGTTGGTTCGATAAATGACAAGGGCGCTAAGTCATTCGCCTCTAAAACCCCTGTGATCTTGCCCAAATATACCCCTAATGCATCCTCCAATTCAAAAAATTGTGAATTTTTTAAGTATCGCTCCTGATTTTCAAGGGTTAAGGGTGGGATCTCCTCCACGACCCTTGAAGCCGTAATCCACAACGAGTCATTAAAATTGAGTTTAATAAAATGAACCCCAATCGAATCTAAGTAAGCCACATCGTCCTCTTTAAATGATTTCAATCGTTTAATGACCAGGTCCTTGTCTAAAAATTGCTTGGGAAGTTCAACAAAACGAAGCCGAACCAGTTTTTCCTTTAGCTTGAAATTATCCTTTTCCTTTTCATAAAAACTTTTTAATTGTGCTTCGGTGATGACGGTATCACTACCTTGTTGTACCAAGGCCTCCTTATAGGCCCTCGTATAAAGATCGCTGCGATAGTCTGCTACCAAGGCATCAAATTCAGCCAATTTGTCTTCTGGAAGATTTATTATTGCCTTGGAAAGCAAAAGCTGTTTGGATGCCCAATTATTTATATAATTGGTCACAAAGGAGATGCTATCCTCCTTCGGAATACCCTCCTTTAATAAGTGGGTAATGTCCTCTTGATATAAATAGCGTTCCCCAACCCTCGCAATGGGGGTTTTATGGGTTTCTTCCTTTCGCAATAAATCACAGGAAGTAAAAAGCATGAGTGCAAGTATACTGGCTAACACTAAAGGCTTGAAAACGTTTCTTATATTTACTAAATATAAAAGCATCCGGCAAAAATAGGAATAACATTATGTTGGGCAAGCGATAAAGTCTTTCATTAACACTTTTTTAGCCACCACGATCAGAATTTATTAAATTTATGAAGTGAACCCAAAAACTGATCCGGCATGGGCCAAGAGGAATTAAGTTTTCTGGTATTTTCACCAAGAAAGGTGGTGGATTAAAAAGGTTGATAAACAAAGAACGCCAATAAATGAAATACACTACACAGAGTACCGTCAATTTGGCGCGGGATGAATTCATTAAAAAATTGGACGATACCGAAAATATGAAACATTGGCAACCTGGTTTAGTCGGTTATTCCATCTTATCGGGCAAAACTATTGCAGCAGGCGCCCGAATAAAATTGCGTTACAAACTTGGCAAACGTACTATGGTGCTGGTCGAGACCATCATCAAAAGAAACTTGCCTTTCGAATTTCATGCCTCCGACGAAACCAAAGGGGTTCACGATATACAAAAGAACTACTTCAAGGATATTGACGGGAGCACTACCGAATGGATCTCTGAATACGAATTCCAGGTTTCGGGATTTAAGATGAAGGCCATCGCCTTGCAGATGCCCAGTGCCTTCAAAAAGCAATCGTTAAAATACGTCCAGAATTACAAGGCCTTTGCAGAGAAGGGAATGTCGGTTGCCAAGCAACCAAAATAATTTAACGGTGGCCTACCAAATGGAACGAAACATTAAACTATTATGGGATTTTCGAGGACCTGCAGCTGCCAAAACCGCGGCCCATCATGAAATACATTTGAGGGACTTTATTGCGAGCCAAAAGCTGGACCTACCTATTACGGGACATAGTTCACTGAGCGAGATGCATGCTATAGCGTTTATGGTCGTTCCTGAAGGTAGTATGCGTTCGATCCGTGATGCGTTAAGACCCCACAGGGCAGAAATTTATAATAATCCTTCACAATGAAACATGGAAGCACAAAAGGTAGTATTCGAACTCCGCACGGTCTAAATATATTGAAACTGCATTCAACGCGTTTGGTGAAAGTTTTTATGGCCTTCGCGACATTGTTGGTATTTGGGGCTTGTTCCGGCATTCCCGAAGCGACCGATCCCCTTGCCATGGTGCTGGCTTCCGGGAATCCTAAAATAAAAAGGGTCATGGATAGCCTTGATCAATTTGAAGTACAGATTCGATTTACCCAAATTGACCGAACGAATGATTCGATCAAGTTTAAGGATTATGATTTTCAAGTAGATGCCCATAAATATTTCTATCCCGCCAGTACGGTCAAATTTCCGATTGCGGTACTGGCCTTGGAAAAATTAAATGAAATGGAGGGTGTTGACCGGGATTTTCGCTTTTATGTGGAAGGGGATTCGATTGAAACAACGTTTGCACAGGACATATCCAAGATTTTTGTGGTTAGCGATAACGAGGCGAATAACCGGCTCTTGGAATTTTTAGGCCAGGATGACATCAACAATCGCCTAAAATCGAAAGGCATAGGCAACGTACGTATCTCACACCGTCTCGGTGTGCATTCAGATGCGGTGGCCACCCAGCCTTTGATCCTCTATTTGAACGATAGTACTACGACCACTTTAGACGGTACCATAAATACCCCCCCAAAACATTTGGACCTTATCGGGATTAAGAAAGGTATCGGATTTTTTGATGAAGATTCAATTGTTCACGAGCCTTTTGACTTCAGCCTGAAGAACTACTACCCCATAGATGCGCAGCATGCCGTTCTCAAACGCATTATCTTTCCGGAAGTATTCTCCGAGAATGAACAATTTCATTTGAGTGATGATCAGCGGAAATTTCTCCTGACGGCTATGCATACTCTTCCAAGGAATGACGGGTACGACCCAGAAGAGTATTATGACGGGTATTGTAAATTCTTTATGTATGGTGATACCCGGGAGCGAATACCGAATAATATGGAAATTTATAACAAAGTAGGATGGGCCTATGGTACCTTGACAGATTGCGCGTATATCCTTGACACGAAGAATCACGTGGAATTTATGTTGACGACAACGATTTTGGTCAATAAAAATGGCATTTTTAATGACGATACGTATGAATTTGATACCATAGGCCTGCCCTTTTTAGCCGAATTGGGAAGACAGCTTTATTCCTATGAGCTACATCGAAAAAAATAAGACCTTGCCACCGTTGCGCTTTGATTCATTCGGGGAGAGTATTACAGGCCAATGGCAGGGGTTTTATTGAATTCACATTGGCAGAAACCTATAAAGTATCCTTGAACCTAGACGAGCGAGATAGTGCCGTATTGGCGAGCTTGCGACAATACGAAATCCCCACCGATGAGGATAGAAATGAAAATTTATAATGGCTGCAGTAATGGGTGGACTTTCTGATTAGCAAATTTAAAGGCCTATTTAACATATGGTATTCATATCTATGAGACCGATATTGACATAACTCAGGTTCCTCAAGCCAGACCTATTTTTGTAAATAGGTGAAGCCGCGGCATCCAATATTCAAATGCGTAATTTTGCCTTAACCTGTTAATTAAGATTCTATGGATAGCACTAAACGAACACGCATAAACAAATACCTCAGCGAAGTGGGTTTTTGCTCACGCCGTGCCGCCGATCTGCTAATCGAACAGGGACGTGTAACAATAAATGGAAAAGTTGCGGAAATGGGCACAAAAATAACAGATGGTGACGAAGTGCGTGTGAATGGCAACTTGGTGACCGACCCCAAGGAAAAACCAGTATATTTGGCATTCAACAAACCCGTGGGCATTGTCTGTACTACCGATACCGGTGTCGAAAAGGATAATATCATCGATTTTATCAATTATCCCAGACGCATCTTTCCAATTGGTCGTTTGGACAAACTTAGCGAGGGCCTGATTTTTTTGACCAACGATGGGGATATCGTTAACAAAATACTTCGTGCCAGAAACCATCACGAGAAAGAATATATCGTGACCGTTGATAAACCACTTACGCCGACTTTTTTGGAACAAATGCGCAATGGGGTGCCCATTTTAGACACCATAACCCGAAAATGTGAGGTGACCGAACTCGGTAAATATCAATTTAGGATCGTTTTGACTCAAGGCCTTAACCGACAGATACGTCGTATGTGCGAACAATTGGATTATAGGGTAAAAAAATTGAAACGTATTCGCATTATGAATGTGAAATTAGATATACCCGTTGGTTCATGGCGAGATTTAACCGAATCCGAGTTATCGGAAATACAAAGATTGGTCGCCGATTCTTCAAAGACCCACGACGAATAAGCAAATACTTTCTGCGATTATTAAGTCTTGTCACAGTGAATTGAAATCAGAGATACAGGAATCGATATTATGTTACGGTGGATCAACTTTCAAAAGGTCGACTTCAGGGTGATCGCCCGCCATATGTTAAGCTTTATTTAACAGCATATATTATTAAATATTAGTAACTTAGGAAGACTGATACAAATGCTTTGAAAAATAAAATTATACCTTAAAACAATGAAAACAATTTTACGATTACCTAAAAAAACCTGGGTAATGTCCTGTACTATCCTATTTTTCCTTGGGGTAACGGGAATTCAAAGGGCTGAGGCCTTCCAGGAGAATGGGAAGGACTATAACGAGTATAAGGGCGAGGTGGTCGATGCAGATTCAAACAAACCACTTGTCTTTGCCAATTTGGCCCTCGAGGGCACCAACATAAGCACCATAAGCAATACAGAGGGTGAATTTGCATTAAAAGTACCTAAGAATATTGTTGACGGCAACATTGAGATTTCTTTTTTGGGCTATAAAACCAAGAATATTCCCTTGGCACAATTCAAGAATGGGAACAATCGCATACTTATGGAAGTTTCGGTCGTCGAACTCTCGGAGGTAAATATCGAAGTCCCTAAAAATGCAGCCAATCTGGTCAAGGAAACCTTGAAGAAAAAAGGGGAGAACTATTTTGATGACCCGACTGTAATGACCGCTTTTTATAGGGAAACCATCAAGAAAAGAAAAAAGAACGTCTCCTTGTCCGAGGCCGTGGTCAATATCTACAAAGCCCCGTATACCTCCTTAAAAAGGGATGCGGTAGAACTGTTCAAGGCTCGTAAAAGCACAGACTATAGTAAATTGGACACCATTGCCTTAAAACTGCAAGGAGGACCTTTTAATGCCTTGTTCGTTGATATTATGAAATATCCCGAATACATTTTCACCTATGACAACATTGACGACTATAAATTCAGTTTTGATCGTTCTACTCGAATAAACGATCAATTGATCTACGTCATAAATTTTGAACAGAGGCCAGAACTGGTGCAACCATTATATAAAGGCAAACTCTACATCGATGCGCAAAAAAAGATACTTACAAGCGCCATATATTCACTGAATATCACCGATCGTGAAGCGGCATCCAGGATGTTCGTCCGCAGAAAACCGAGCAATGCCCACGTTTGGCCAACTGAGGTTGCCTATCGCGTAGATTATCGTGAAAAAAACGGAAAATGGTATTATGGGTATAGCAATGTACTGCTTGAATTTAAGGTCAATTGGGATCGAAAACTTTTTAATTCGGTCTATAGTATGACATGCGAAATGGCCGTAACCGATTGGGAAAAGAATATTTCAAGTGAACTGCCGAAAGGAAAGAATAGAATGAAGTCGACCATAATTTTGAGCGACGAGGCCTTGGGGTTCGCAGATCCCGATTTTTGGGGAGCGTATAACATCATAGAACCGGAGAAGTCTATTGAATCGGCCATCAAAAAAATTCAAAAGCAATTAAAACGAAGCAGGGACAAGAATGGTACCTCTGTACCATAAATACCATAGATAGTGAAAAAAAAGCGCCTTAAAAGGCGCTTTTTTTTGAAATTGACTTGTGAATTGTTGGCCCAAAACGGCAGTCGGCATTAATTAGCGACCTCACTGATAAATTTTAAGCGATATAATCGAAGTTCCTCATCTTCATATTCCCCATCAAATTCCTTAAGGGCTATATCAAGATCATCGGTTTCGGCCTCCAAAAAGTATTCATGTATTTCCTCTTGCTGGTCCTCATCCAAGACCTCATCGATCCAATACCCTAAATTCAATTTTGTTCCGCTAAAGACGATTTGTTCCATTTCCTTGATGAGTTCGGGAATATCTAATCCTTTGGATGAAGCAATATCGGTCAACGGCAATTTTCGGTCTATGTTCTGAATAATATATAATTTGAGTCCAGAATTGGCCCCAGTACTCTTTACGACCAGATCATCGGGTCGAATAATATCATTTTCCTCAACGTATAGGGCAATAAAATCTAAAAATGCCTTGCCGTATTTCTTTGCCTTTCCTTCGCCAACCCCGTTGATATTGATCAATTCCTCCATTGAAATGGGGTATTTTAATGCCATATCCTCCAAAGACGGGTCCTGGAAGACGACGAAAGGGGGAACGCCTAATTTCTTAGCCTGTGTCTTTCTCAAATCCTTCAACTGTCTTAAAAGTCGGTCGTCGACTACCCCACCTTTTGATGCACTCACAATAGCATCATCGTTGGCTTTATTGTAGGTATGGTCTTTGGTCATCATAAAAGATCCAGGCTTCTTTAGAAACTCCTCGCCCATTTTCGTGACATGCAAGATTCCATACTGCTCTATCTCTTTTTTCAGGAGGCCGGCTACCAATACCTGTCGGGTCAAAGCCATCCAATAGTGCTTGTCCTTATCCGCCCCGATTCCGAAAATATCCTTTTCATTGGCCTTATGGGAAGATATCAACGCATTTACTTTTCCCGTTAAGGTTTTTACAATTTCCTTGGATTTGAACTTCTCACTGGTGCCTTGTACGACTTTTATCAGCTTGACAACATCTTCTTGGGCCTCGTGCTTTTCCTTGGGATTTCTTGTATTGTCATCCATATCGGCACCGGCACCATTGATTTCATCGAACTTTTCCCCGAAATAATGCAGCATAAACTTTCTACGTGACATGGACGTTTCTGCATAGGCAACCACTTCCTGTAAAAGCGCATTGCCAATTTCCTGCTCGGCTACAGGCTTGCCTGACATAAATTTTTCCAACTTTTCTATGTCCTTGTATGAATAAAAGGCCAAACAATGGCCTTCGCCATCATCCCTGCCGGCACGTCCTGTTTCTTGATAATAACTTTCAATGCTTTTGGGAATATCATGATGTATTACGAATCGCACATCGGGCTTATCGATCCCCATACCAAAGGCAATCGTGGCCACTACGACATCAACATCTTCCATCAAGAACATGTCTTGGTATTTGGCGCGGGTCTTGGAGTCGAAGCCTGCATGATAGGGAACCGCGCTAACCCCGTTGACCAACAACACCTCTGCCAACTGTTCGACGCGCTTTCTGCTCAAGCAATATATAATACCCGATTTACCGGCATTTTGCTTCACGAATCGAATGATATCCGCATCAACATTTTCTGTCTTGGGCCGCACTTCATAATACAAATTGGGCCGATTGAACGATGCCTTAAAGACTTTGGCGTCGGTTATGCCGAGATTCTTTATGATATCTTCCTGTACCTTGGGCGTAGCCGTGGCGGTTAAACCGATGATCGGAATGTTTTCGCCCAAACGATTGATGATCGACTTCAGATTGCGGTATTCCGGTCTAAAATCATGGCCCCATTCTGAGATACAGTGCGCCTCGTCAACGGCCACAAATGATATTTTTACGGTCTGTAGAAACTCGATGTATTCGTCCTTAGTGAGCGATTCGGGGGCGACATAAAGTAATTTGGTAATGCCTTTGACAATATCCTCTTTAACTTGCTTTATTTCCGACTTGGTCAAGGAAGAATTCAGTACGTGGGCAATCCCGTTTTCCGCGGAAATACCCCGCATGGCATCTACCTGATTCTTCATAAGTGCTATTAAGGGCGATACGACAATGGCAGTACCTTGCTGCATTAGTGCCGGGAGTTGATAGCATAATGACTTTCCACCTCCGGTGGGCATTACTGCGAAGGTGTTATTCCCTTGGACTATATTTTTTATAACTTCTTCCTGAAGACCTTTGAACTTTGAAAATCCAAAATATTTTTTTAACGAGGCTAGCAAATCGATTTCGCTTAGCACCATGCCGTGTTTCATTAGTTTTTAGTATTATAATTTACGATTTTGGATAGTCATCTTGTGAACCGAGTATATTGATACATTGTTCATTGAACCATTGGCGGTTACATACTTCCGCTATGTAAACTGGTATATCTTGATTTTAAACCCCATGAAGTTGCAATGCAACGGTTATACCTAAGTTCTATACCCTGTAATTAACTCCTTAAGATAACTATTTAAACATTAAAAAAATCCTAAAATTTAAAATAATCTATGAAATTAAGTTTCCGTATTTTTGTAATCTTAAATATAAGACATTCTTTTAGGTCTGCAATCCATAATATAATTTCATCTTGAGTAAAACCAAAGCAATACTCGCCTTAGCCAAGAAGACTTTTGAAACTGAAGCTACGGCGATTCGTAATTTGACTAATTTTTTGGACAACGGCTTTGCAGATAGTATCGATTGCATTTTAAAGTCAAAGGGGCGCGTGATAATCTCCGGAATCGGAAAAAGTGCCATAATCGCCTCAAAAATCGTTGCCACTTTTAATTCAACGGGCACTCCGGCCATTTTCATGCATGCAGCCGATGCCATTCATGGGGATCTAGGGACCATACAAGAGAACGACGTGGTCATACTCATATCGAAAAGTGGCAGTACCCCTGAAATCAAGATGTTGGTGCCTTTGATCAAGAGAGGGAAAAACAAATTGATCGGTATGACCGGTAATATGGATTCTTTCTTGGCGCAACATGCCGATTTTGTGCTGAATACCTTCGTTGAAAAAGAGGCCTGTCCGAATAATCTGGCACCTACAACCAGTACTACGGCCCAATTGGTAATGGGCGATGCCCTGGCCATTTGTTTATTAGATCTCAAGGGCTTCAGCAGTAGGGATTTTGCAAAATATCATCCTGGTGGGGCATTGGGAAAACGATTATATCTGCGGGTATCCGATATTTCAAGTAATAACCAAAAACCACAGGTTGGCTTGGATACCGATGTTAAAAAAGTGATCATCGAGATCTCGGAGAAGATGCTTGGCGTAACGGCTGTCATTGAGAATAATGAAATCGTTGGGGTCGTTACCGATGGGGACATTCGCAGAATGCTTAATAAATATGATAACATTAATGGTTTGACCGCCAAGGACATTATGTCAGTGAATCCAAAAACCGTTCAAAACGATCTACTCGCCATAAAGGCCCTTGACATGATGCAAGAGAATGAGATCTCGCAGTTGTTGGCAGTGGAAGGAACCAAGTATAAAGGAATCGTTCATCTTCACAATTTAATCAGCGAAGGCATTATATAATGGCAAAGAAAAAAAATACGAAGGAACCGAACGAAATGTCGTTCCTGGATCATTTGGAAGAACTGCGATGGCATTTGATACGGTCTACCACAGCAGTAGTCATAATTGGGCTCATCGCCTTTATATTTAGTCGATTTATTTTCGACGATATCATTTTCGCACCTTCCCTGATGGATTTTCCGACCTATAAATTCTTTTGTAGAGCGGCGACCTATATTGGCATCGAATCTGACTTTTGCAAGGATGAACTACCCTTTACAATACAGAGTCGACAGATGTCAGGACAATTCTCGGCCGACATATGGACGGCCATTTGGGTAGGATTTATTGTGGGCTTCCCGTACATTCTTTATGAATTATGGAAGTTCATAAGCCCAGGGTTGTATGAAAAAGAACGAAAAAACTCAAAGGGATTTATTTTTATTGCCTCCTTTTTATTCTTTTTGGGGGTGTTATTCGGGTATTATATAGTAGCCCCGTTATCTATCAACTTTTTGGGGTCTTATCAAGTCAGTAAGTTGGTAACCAACCAATTCGACCTGGACTCCTACATTGGCACGGTGCGTTCGGCCGTAATCGCATGTGGGATCCTATTTGAGCTCCCCATTATCATTTTCTTTTTAACCAAGATTGGTTTGGTAACCCCCGAAATTCTTAAAAAATACCGCAAGATTGCGCTAGTGGTCGTTCTCATTGTCTCGGCCGTGATTACCCCGCCCGATGTGGCCAGTCAGATCATCGTGGCCATCCCCGTACTAATTCTATACCAAGTCAGTATTTACATTTCAAGCTTTGTCCTAAAAAGGGAAGCAAAAAAAGAGCGAAAATTAAAAAAGAATGTCAAACCAGGTTAATGAATTCAACGCCTATCGTTCTAAAATGAACGAGAAATTATTGGCGGACAACAATAAAATCATCAAGCGAATCTTCAATCTTGATACCAATGCCTATTCAGAAGGTGCGCTTGACGTCAAAACCAAGGAGCTTCTCGGTCTGGTTGCCTCGGCCGTCCTGCGATGTGATGACTGCGTGAAATATCATTTAGAACATGCGCGAAACGCGGGCTCGAGCAAGGAAGAAATAATGGAAACGCTTGGAATCGCCACCCTGGTGGGTGGAACCATTGTGGTTCCTCATCTTAGACGCGCGTATGAGTACTGGGAGGCCCTTGAGCATGAAAGTTAAAAGAATGGTAATTTCTTTTAAACGGGCCCTGCATACGTTAGTTTTGGGCATCTTAATCGGCCATGAATGTATTTTTGTAACCAGTTGAACTATTTTGAACTTGACTCTTGAAAGCAATACCCTCGGATGAAACTTAGAGCGGAAAATATAATGAAGGCCTATCGCGGCCGTCAAGTGGTCAAAGGAATTTCCTTGGAGGTAAACCAAGGCGAAATAGTGGGTCTTTTGGGACCTAACGGGGCAGGCAAGACCACCTCCTTCTATATGATCGTTGGCCTCATTAAGCCCAATAGCGGCGCCATATATCTCGATGATATCGACATCACCCATTTTCCCATGTACAAAAGGGCCCAGAACGGGATAGGTTATTTGGCCCAAGAGGCCTCGGTTTTCAGAAAACTGAGTATTGAAAAAAATATCCTGAGCGTCTTACAACTGACCAAATTGAGCAAAAAGGAACAGGAGATGAAGATGGAGTCGTTGATCGAGGAATTCGGCCTGAGCCATATTCGCAAAAATCGCGGCGACTTGTTATCAGGAGGGGAAAGAAGAAGAACCGAAATTGCAAGGGCCTTGGCCACCGACCCCAAGTTTATTTTGCTGGACGAACCCTTTGCAGGGGTCGATCCCGTAGCGGTGGAGGATATTCAACGCATCGTGGCCCAACTAAAAAATAAAAACATAGGAATCCTTATTACCGACCATAACGTGCAGGAAACCTTGGCGATAACCGAACGTTCGTATCTAATGTTCGAAGGAGGCATCCTAAAATCTGGTGTTCCCGAAGATCTTGCTGCCGACGAAATGGTGCGCAAGGTATATTTGGGTCGAAATTTTGAACTGCGCAAGAAGAAATTGGATTTTTAATATCCCTGATCAAAAAAGGTCAAGGGGTTTTACGTTCGTCCTTTCCAGTCGTGATATTGCTCAAAATTGAACTCGAAATATAAAACAATATTATTAGTGGTATCGCCAAGTATTGCATGGTGATCAACAATACCAAACTTACGATAATAAATATATAGCGAAGGGCATTATCCTTAAAACTCCAATTTGTGAATTTAAGCGCGAAGAGTTCAATATCGGCATTCAATAAGTAACAACTTACTATGGTAATTCCTACCAAGAACCACTGGTTGAGAATAATTGCGTTCAAAAAATCGTTGTTGTGGTATAAGAGTATCAACGGCAAGGATATGATCAACAAAGCGTTGGCCGGGGTGGGAAGCCCTATGAACGAGCTTTGTTGGTCCTCATCCAAGTTGAAATTGGCCAAGCGGTATGCCGAGGCAAGGGTTATTAAAAATCCGAAAAAAGGCAAGGCGGTAAGCTTTAAATTCGCCACCCAGGATCCCGAATCGGCATTCCACCCACCAAATTCGGCCATATTGAACAATTGAAACATGACCACCCCAGGAACGAGTCCGCTTGTAATTACATCGGCAAGCGAATCCAACTGCAGGCCCATATCGCTTTTTACATGCAATAACCGGGCAGTGAGGCCGTCGAAAAAATCGAAGAAAATCCCCAAGAACATGAAAAGCGCTGCCAGTTCCAACTGGTTTCTGACGGCAAATACCACGGCTACCGAACCACAGAATATGTTCATTAGGGTTATCAGGTTCGGGATGTTTTTTTTCATTGTTTTTGGTCAGTTTACGTAAAAATAGCACAATTTTTACTCTGTTGACCCGATGATTTATTTTATTCGGATATTTGCCACATCCTAACAAGAGGCCGAATAATGAAATTGACTAAATTCTATTGCATACTTTTCTTGGTTTACGCATTTTCGGGTACTTCGCAAACACCTGGGTTATCCCCCCTTTCAAAAATCAGCGTGTTGACCTGTGGTCCGGGAACCGAGCTCTATTCAACTTTTGGACACAGTGCCTTTCGGGTAGAAGATCCAAGCCTCGGCATCGATGTGGTCTACAATTATGGTGTTTTCGACTTTGAATCGGGGCACTTTTATTGGAATTTCGCCAAAGGCAGACTGAATTATACTTTGGCCCGTCAAAGTTTCGTCAGATTTTTAGATGAATATAAGTATGAAAATCGATGGGTTGTTGAGCAGACTTTGAATATCTCACTGGTGGAAAGAAATACCCTATTTAAATTTTTGGAGACCAATTATCTTCCAGAAAATAGGGTGTATCAATATGATTTTTTCTACAATAATTGTTCGACCAAAATTTGGGATGTGCTTCAAGAAAGTTTTAATAAGAAATTGGTTTTTGATGACAAGTATCTTGACCACCAATACACATTTCGGCAACTGATCCATCAAAATTTGACAACGAATTCATGGTCGGCCTTTGGCATAGACCTGGCCTTGGGCTCGGTGATAGACCGAACGGCCACACCCGAAGAGCACCTATTTCTACCGAATTATGTGATGAGGCAATTAACGACTTCCAAGTTTGAAAACCATTCCTTGGCCTTAAAAAAAAGGGTTTTATATCAATCGATCCCAGCTAAAACAAGTAATAACTTTTTGATTACTCCCTTGTTTTTTCTTTTAGTTTTCATGGGTTTGACGTTGACAATAACCTATTTCGATTACAAAAATAAAACAAGAAGGCGATGGTTCGATTTTACGCTCTTTTTCATCACGGGGGCAGCCGGACTTGTGATCTTTTTTCTTTGGTTTATGACCGACCATATTTGGACCGTTGCCAATTATAACATCCTTTGGGCATTTCCATTAAATATTGTAATTGCCTTTTACATGCTGCAGAAATCGACCTTTCCAGCGTTTCTTGTCAAATTTATAGGTGCACTTTTGGTGATGATGCTTAGCACTATAATCCTTTGGATGTTGAAAGTGCAAATTTTTTCGCCTTTGACAATCCCAATATTCATCCTACTATCGATCCGTTATGCATTTCTGGTCGGCCACGAAAAAATCCTAAGCCTTAACTAACAAACCATCACCCTACATGAACCTACTTACGGTCGAAAATATTGCCAAATCCTATGGTGAACTAGCATTGTTTAAAGAAATCTCGTTCGGGATCAACAAAGATCAGAAAATTGCGTTGATTGCCAAAAATGGTAGTGGCAAAACTTCCATATTGAACATTCTTGCCAAACTTGATACTCCCGATACAGGCCAAGTAAATTATCGCAAGGGCATACGCGTGTCATATTTGGAACAAGAACCTGCATTAAGTCCGGACCTTACCGTCGAAGAAACGATCTTTGCCTCCGACAATGAGGTTTTAAAGGTCATCCAGGCCTATGAAAAAGCCTTGGAACATCCAGGAGATGCCGATGCATATCAAAAAGCGTTTGAGGCCATGGATCGGTTTGACGCCTGGGATTTTGAAACCCAATACAAACAAATCCTTTTTAAATTAAAATTAGAGGACCTTCATATGAAAGTTGCCCAATTATCGGGCGGTCAAAAGAAACGCCTTGCGCTGGCCAACGCCTTGGTCAACAGGCCGGATCTACTGATTTTAGATGAACCGACCAACCATCTTGACCTTGAAATGATAGAATGGCTTGAAAACTATTTTGCCAAGGAGAATATGACTCTATTCATGGTAACCCACGATCGTTATTTTCTGGAACGGGTCTGCAACGAGATCATTGAACTTGACCAAGGGAAATTATATCCCTACAAAGGCAATTATTCATATTATTTAGAAAAGAAGGAGGCCCGTATAGAGCAGGAAGTCGTGGAACAACACAAATCAGAACTCCTTTTTAAAAAAGAGCTCGCTTGGATGCGCAGGCAGCCAAAGGCACGGACTACCAAATCAAAATCGCGTATCGATGATTTTCATGCCATAAAAGAAAAGGCAGGCCAGCGACGCAAAGAACACGAAGTGCAGCTGCAGATCAATATGGAACGGGTGGGAAGTAAAATCCTGGAATTACATAAAATCACTAAATCCTATCCGAATAAGCCCATTCTCAATAAGTTTGAATATGTCTTTACAAAAGGGGAACGGGTTGGCATCATAGGTGACAATGGTACTGGCAAATCGACCTTTTTAAACATAATAACCGGCGCCGACACACCTGACCAGGGTAAAGTTGTAGCAGGAGACACCATAAAATTTGGTTATTACACCCAGGAGGGCATAACGAGCAAGGAAGGGCAAAAAGTAATAGATGTTATTCGTGAATTCGGGGATTACATTCCATTGATGAAGGGCAAGCAGATTTCGGCGCAACAATTGTTGGAACGATTTCTGTTCGACCGCAAAAAGCAATACGACTTTGTTGGGAAATTAAGTGGTGGTGAACGCAAAAGGCTCTATTTATGCACGGTACTTATTCAAAACCCTAATTTTTTGGTCCTAGACGAGCCAACGAACGACCTCGATATCGTAACCCTAAACGTCTTGGAAAGCTTTTTGTTGGATTTCCCTGGCTGTTTGGTGGTCGTATCGCACGATCGCTATTTTATGGATAAAATTGTAGATCATCTTCTCGTATTTCGCGGGGATGCCCTGATCGAGGATTTTCCGGGAAACTATTCCGATTTTAGGGCCTATGAGGATAGTGCCCAGCAGGAAAACAAAGGAGAACCCGTCTCTTCGCAAAAAAACGAAAATACCACTACGTCGAAAAACGCTAAAAGAAGTTCAAAAAATGATGAAAAAAAATCAAAATTATCCTATTTGGAGCAAAAAGAGTATAAAAACCTAGAAAAAGAGATTGAACGGCTTGAAGCTGAAAAAATGAAAATACAGCATATGTTCACCGATGCTTCCCTTTCCGGAGAAAAAATAGACCAACTTTCGCGAGAGCTAAAAGAAATTGAAAATACCATTGACCATAAGACGGAAAGGTGGTTTGAACTGTCAGCTATGCATTGATGGTCTAATACTACAGCAGGGATAAAGGAAACCAAGGCTTTACTAATATAAAAATTAGGAATTCGTTGGTTCCAACACTTTAAAAATTAAGTTAATGCCAACGTGGTCAGACTGATCGAATACCTAAAATTTCGTTTTACTTCTACCAATCAACACGGGGTGCACTCCCCTTTTGTGTATGGTTTTATAACAAAATGTTTGTATAGCAAATCAAAGTTTCAAGGTACTAAAACAGAAAAAGTCATACTAAAATGTGTAGCAAATCTCGATATCGAAACAATATGGATTTCCGATGGGAAGAAGGCAATTAAAAAAAAGATATCACATACGTTTCCAAAGCTATTTTTCGATGTTAAGCCCTATGATATGGTATGTATTGATATTACTGAATTCGATATTTCGTTTCCATTTTTCTCAGATCAAATAAAGAACGATACGGTCGTAATCATTGATTCGATCCATAAAAATAACATTAATTTAGCGATATGGGAAACCATAAAAAACAAGGAATCGCTGAAGGTAACCCTTGATCTGTACTACTGTGGTATCGTTTTTTTAAGAAGGCAGCAGGCCAAGGAACATTTTAAGATTCGGATTTAAAGCAGTAATTTACCCTGGAAACGATACGCTGATATTACGATGAACATCTATATAATTTTAGGAATCGTTGTGGTCATTTATCTAGCTATCTCCTTGACGAACCGAAAAAAATCAAGAGGGCGCAGATCTAGAAAATTCATGGATGATTACAAACGAACCAACAATAAAAAATAATGGCAAGGTGCTTCCTTATCAGTTTAGCATGTCCCGGCCGATAAGAATGCATGCACCTAGCTTCGATACACGGGATGGTAACTTGAACTTCAATGAAAATATATACTAAAACGGGCGACAATGGCACAACCGCATTATTTGGTGGTACCCGGGTCAAAAAATACCATCTTCGCATAGAAAGTTACGGTACGATCGATGAATTGAATTCCTGGTTGGGCCTCATTCGGGATCAGGAAATAGCACTCCCAATAAAAGAGACCCTAAAATTGATCCAAAGCAAACTCTTCACGGCTGGCGCCATCTTGGCCACCGACCCTGATAAATCGATTCTAAAGAGTGGCAAGGAACGTTTGAATATTCAGAAGATTGGTGCAGAGGACATTGAATTTCTTGAAAAGGAAATGGATAATATGGATGAACACTTAGCGCCTATGACACATTTTATTCTTCCTGGCGGCCATACCACGGTGTCATACTGTCACATTTCCCGCACAGTCTGTAGAAGGGCTGAGCGATTGATAGCACATCTTCATGAAAATGAACCATTTGAGGATAATGTCCTGATCTACATCAACCGGCTTTCCGACTATTTGTTCGTACTGGCACGAAAATTGTCAAAAGATTTACAAGCCGAAGAAATCAAATGGATTCCCGAAAAAAAAGTCTAATAAATTCGCTTATTCTTCGTTATCAAAATAACAGTGTAAAAATAATAATGATAAAATAGTCGAAAAAGATGCAAAATATCTTGGCTATGTGCTTTTAAAAATTATTTTTGCAAAAATTATAAAATTATACTCTTAACATGTATTGGACATTAGAACTAGCTTCTTATTTAAGTGATGCCCCATGGCCAGCCACCAAGGATGAATTGATCGATTATTCTATCCGCACCGGAGCTCCTTTAGAGGTTGTAGAAAATCTGCAATCTATGGAAGAAGAGGGCGGTGAGATTTACGAGTCCATCGAAGAAATCTGGCCTGACTATCCTACTGAAGAAGATTACCTCTGGAACGAGGACGAATATTAATAATATTACGTTAATTCAAACGCAAAAGTCTCTTAGGAGGCTTTTTTTTTATGTAATTTTGGCAGGAAAATGGCAGGTTCTGTCTAGAAATATAAACTGGAATACCTTTTGCGTATTCGGTTTCTGAATTTATTTTCCAAAACAGAAGAACATATAAAAACTACAGAGGGGCCCGGCCCAATAGTTTTACCAACGAATAGAATCAAATTATGAGTTTATTAAATACGGTATTAAAGGTATTTGTAGGGGACAAATCGAAAAAAGATGTCAAAGCGCTACAGCCTTTGGTCGATCAAATAAAATCATTCGAAGCCTCGTTGCAAGGATTGAGTCATGACGAACTGCGGGCCAAAACGGCCACCTTTAAGGCCAAGATCCAGGAAAATGTCAAGGAGGTCAATGATAAAATGGAAGTGCTGCTTGAAGAAGTAAAGGCTTCCTCTGATATTGACAAGAATGAAGATATATATTCTGAAATAGACAAACTTAAAGAAGAAGCCTATAAGATTTCCGAGGATACGCTAATCGAAATCCTTCCAGAGGCCTTTGCCGTAGTAAAGGAAACAACAAAACGCTTTGTAAACAACACCACACTTACGGTAAATGCCTCCGAGTTCGACCGCAAATTATCGGGTGATAAGGGCTACGTTATTTTGGATGGCGATAAGGCCGTATGGCAAAATTCATGGGACGCTGCGGGGAAAGCGATCACTTGGGACATGGTACATTATGACGTGCAGCTCATCGGGGGCATTGCCCTACACCAAGGAAAGATAGCTGAAATGCAAACCGGGGAAGGAAAAACGTTGGTAGCTACCCTGCCCTTATATTTAAACGCATTGACGGGCAATGGGGCCCATTTAGTAACGGTGAATGATTATCTGGCCAAAAGGGATAGTGCTTGGATGGCGCCTATCTTCGAGTTCCATGGACTTTCCGTTGATTGCATAGACAATCATAAGCCCAATTCATCGGGAAGAAGGGCTGCATACAATGCCGATATTACCTATGGCACCAACAACGAATTCGGTTTTGACTACCTGCGTGATAATATGGCACATACGCCGAAAGATCTGGTACAACGGCCCCACCACTATGCCATTGTAGATGAGGTAGATTCAGTTTTAGTCGATGATGCACGAACGCCCTTGATTATATCAGGGCCGGTTCCGGAAGGAGATCGCCATGAGTTCAACGAATTAAAACCAAAAGTGGCCGATATCGTTCAAAAACAACGGCAACATTTAACAGGTGTATTGGCTGAAGCGAAAAAGCTGATCGCCGAAGGAAATACCAAGGAAGGCGGATTTTTACTTTTGCGCGTCTTTAGGGGATTGCCAAAAAATAAGGCGCTCATCAAATTTTTAAGTGAAGAGGGGGCAAAACAGTTACTGCAAAAGACTGAAAATTTCTATATGCAGGACAACAACCGGGAAATGCCGAAAGTTGATGAAGATCTTTTGTTCGTGATCGATGAAAAAAACAATCAGATCGAACTCAGTGATAAAGGCATCGATTATATTTCCGGGGAGCAGAATCGAGACTTTTTTGTAATGCCCGATATAGGCGCCGAAATTGCCAAAATTGAGGAGCAAGATCTCGCCATTGAAAAAGAAGCCGAACTGAAGGAAGAATTGTTCAAGGATTTTACGATAAAAAGTGAGCGCATACACACGTTGAGCCAATTATTGAAAGCCTATACCCTGTTCGAAAAAGATGTCGAATATGTGGTAATTGACAATAAAGTGCTTATCGTAGATGAGCAGACAGGTCGTATTATGGATGGCCGCCGCTATTCTGATGGGTTACATCAAGCGATCGAAGCCAAGGAAAACGTTAAAATAGAGGCCTTGACCCAAACCTTCGCAACGGTCACCTTACAAAACTACTTTAGAATGTACCGCAAACTAGCGGGAATGACTGGCACTGCCGTTACCGAAGCGGGGGAATTCTGGGAAATTTACAAACTCGATGTTATGGAAATTCCCACAAACCGTCCCATAACGCGTGATGACCGAAACGACCTGATCTATAAGACCAAACGGGAAAAATATAATGCGATAATCGACGAGGTAACCCAACTTTCCGAGCATGGTCGTCCCGTATTGATCGGTACCACTTCTGTAGAAATTTCCGAACTATTGTCAAGAATGTTGGCGATTCGCAAGATCGAACACAATGTGCTGAACGCAAAACTGCATAAAAAAGAGGCCGATGTAGTGGCCGAAGCCGGTAAGTCTGGGGTAGTCACCATCGCAACGAACATGGCCGGTCGTGGTACCGATATCAAATTGTCCGAAGAAGTCAAAAAAGCGGGCGGACTTGCCATTGTAGGTACCGAACGCCACGATTCGCGAAGGGTCGATAGACAGTTACGAGGTCGTTCAGGACGGCAAGGAGATCCCGGAAGTTCGCAGTTTTATGTATCCTTGGAAGATAATTTGATGCGGCTCTTCGGATCGGACAGGGTTGCAAAAATGATGGATAAGATGGGCTTGGAGGAAGGGGAGGTCATACAGCATTCGATGATGACGAAGTCAATTGAAAGAGCCCAGAAAAAAGTGGAGGAAAACAACTTTGGCGTGCGTAAGCGCTTGCTTGAATATGACGATGTGATGAACGCACAACGTGAAGTGGTCTACAAGAGAAGGCGCCATGCCCTGCAAGGGGACCGATTAAAAGTAGATATTGCGAATATGGTCTATGACACGTGTGAAGTGATTGCAGATACCAATAAGGTCGCCAACGATTATAAAAATTTCGAGTTCGAGCTAATCAAGTATTTCTCTATTACTTCACCGGTTTCAGAACAGGATTTCGCTCGACTAGGCGTATTGGAAATTGCCAATATCGTTTACAAGAACGCCTATGAACACTACCAGAAAAAGATGGAACGGAACGCACAAACTGCGTTTCCGGTCATCAAAAAGGTATATGAAGACAATGCCAACAAGTTCGAACGCATCGTGGTACCTTTTACAGACGGAATAAAAAGCCTCAATGTAGTCACCAATTTGAAGGATGCCTACGAGACCGATGGTAAACAATTGGTAACCGATTTTGAGAAGAACATTACTTTGGCCATAATCGATGAGGCATGGAAGACCCACTTGCGGAAAATGGATGAATTGAAACAGTCGGTACAGTTGGCCGTACACGAGCAGAAAGACCCCTTGTTGATTTATAAATTCGAAGCTTTTGAACTTTTTAAGGGGATGATCGAAAAGGTCAACAAGGAAGTAGTTTCATTCCTATTCAAAGGAGAATTGCCAACCGCAAACCCCAATGAAATACAAGAAGAAAGAGCTGTTAGAAGGCCGAAGGAAAATCTTAACACAAGTAAAGACGAGATTCCCAATAGTGATGAATTGGCTGCCCGGAATAGGGCCGCTGGGCAAACACAAGGTCAGCGCTCCCAGGTGACCGAAACCATCGTTCGTGAACGACCAAAAATTGGTCGGAATGACAAGGTTACAATAAAAAACGTGATGTCGGGCGAAAGTAAGACCATCAAATTTAAACAGGCAGAACCCTTATTGGATAAAGGAGACTGGGTCTTGACCGAAGATTAATAATTGACAAAAAGCCTAAAAGCGGCGACCAATAGGTCGCCGCTTTTATTTTAAGCCTTAAAGTAGGCCAGGCCGGCAAAGTAAAATGTGTCAATCCCTAAATTATGGCCCCTACTTTTTTTTATAATTGAAACATGGTTAATTTTATGCCAAATCAAGGAGATCACTCTCGCCAGAATTTATTTGCTATGGAAAATTCATTGTTGGATGAGGAGCGCTTAAAGGACAAAATTGATTTAGTCCTTCGCGTCAATTACATTTCTTCTACGTTGGCCATTGTTTTTGCCGCGGTTTGCTTCTATTTACTAAAAATTACCCAAATACTGCCGGAAGCATTCTTGTTTTTCGGCCTCTTCAATTTAATAAATACCATAGTATTCAAATATCACCAAAAACTTACGGTTACATACAACCTATCGTCGATAGCCGCACTGGCCTGCACATTATTGATTACATTGTATAGCGGGGGTATCGGAAGTCCGTTTATTTTTATATTGGCCCTCATTGTCTTTGCGGGTTATGTAACAACGCGTAAATATGGGCAAGTTTATCTGAACCTAATCTTGTTTTTGGTAATCTTGATTTTTTCCCAAAGTCTACCAGACTTGAGCGTTACTTATAATGTAATTCCCCCTCAATCACAGAATCTTTTCAATTTATTTTCCGTGCTTTTTTCAGTATACCTTTTGGGCAATGTTTTTGGGAAAAACCTGTTACGGACGCATCATAGGCTGTATCAGTCGAAAATGGAGATTGCCCAACAAATAAAAGAGCGCGAAACACTCTTAAAGGAAATTCATCATCGGGTAAAAAACAATCTTCAGACGGTATCAAGTTTATTAAGCCTGCAATCCCGAAGTATTACCGATGCGAAAATGAAAAGTCTTTTCAAGAGCAGTCAAAATAGGGTTATTTCGATGGCCATGGTGCATGAAATGCTTTATATGCGTAACGATCTTTCCAAAATCGAATACCACTCGTATGTGCAGGAATTAAGCGAATATTTGATTCGATCATTGAAAGGATCCGACAATCATATTAAACTCAATATTGATATAAAAAATATAAAATTGGGCATCGATACGGCCATTCCTTTAGGGCTCTTAATAAATGAAGTGATCACCAATGCCTTAAAATATGGCATTAAAGGTGATGAAGAAGGTGAAATTAGTATTGCGATACAAAAGGAAAATGGCAGCCAATATATCCTGAATATTAGCGATAATGGAACCGGTTATCCAGAAAACATCGATTTTAAAAGCACGAAGACCTTGGGCTTAAAACTTATACATAATCTTGCTAGACAATTGGAAGGTTCGATAAATCGTGATGCTTCAAAAAAAGGCACCTTTTATATTGTGAAATTCAAGGAAGTAGGGGCCAAAATCCAAGTTTTGGTATAGGTTTTCTTCTACGATCTTTGGTTTATGCTCAATTGATTGCATAGGTCGACCCAAGTTTCACTTTGATATATTATCGTTATATTTAAACCTCATATTCAAAACAGTTTTTAATGTTGAAAAGACTATTGCCCCTACTCCTTTTTTATGGTTTCGCGCTACACGGCCAAGACTATTTCCTTAAGAAATTCGAACCTTACAACACGGCAATCCCTTCCCCGGAGCAATTCTTGGGATATGGCATTGGCGAACATCATACGCGCCATGACTTGATCGTTGCCTATCTTGAAAAGTTAGCCCAAGTTTCGGATAGGGCATCCTTTCACTATTATGGTAAAACTTATGAAGGAAGAAAATTGGTGATTTTGACGGTTACCTCCCCAGAAAATTTATCAAACCTCGACCAGATCAAACAGGAACATCTGACATTTACCGATCCAACCAAAAATGTATCGAATTATGGAGATGTACCGATTTTTATAAATCTAGCCTATAACGTTCATGGTAATGAACCTTCTAGTTCTGAAGCCGCTTTATTGGCAGCATATACATTTGTAGCCTCCGAAAACCCGGAAATAGTAAACTACTTAAAGAATGCCGTGATTTTTATCGATCCTACCATAAATCCGGATGGCCGAGACCGACATACCCAATGGGCGAATTCTTATCAGGGGTCGCCTGAAGTCGCCGATCCCGCCGATGCCGAACATAATGAGTATTGGCCTGGGGGACGCACTAGCCATTATTGGTTTGATTTAAATCGCGATTGGCTTTTGGCCATAAATCCTGAAAGTCAGGGAAAATTGACCTGGTATCATGAATGGTACCCTAATGTCGTCACCGATTTTCATGAAATGGGCAGTCAAAGTACTTTTTTCTTTGAACCCATGAAGACCAACGGATCGCTCGAACCCATAATGCCAAAGGAAAATTACGTAGACCTCAACACTATGTTCGGGGATTATTTTGCAAAGGCCATGGATAGTATCGGCTCCCTATATTTTACGAAGGAAGTATTTGACGGCACCTATCCGGGCTATGGTTCTTCATACCCTGATTTACAAGGGGGGTTAGGACTTTTATTTGAACAGGCGAGTTCAAGGGGCCATAAACAAACTACCGCTTTTGGGGAGATTACTTTTCCGTTTACGATACGAAATCAATATATTTCTGGAATCACAACGGTAAGGGCGGCAGTCGAGAACAAAGCCTACCTTTATAAATATCAGCAAGATTTCTTTAAAAGTGCACTCAACAATGCCGTCAAGGGTAAAGTTAAAGGCTATGCCTTTGGAGATATCCACGATCAAAACCGGACCAAGGCGTTCATTGATAAACTATTGCTGCATAGAATCGACGTATACAAATCTGGTGCAAACTACGTTGTACCTACCAAACAAAATCAATATAGAATGGTTCAGACCATGTTCGAAACCTATAAGAAATATAGGGATAGTGTCTATTATGATGCCTCTGCCTGGTCTATGGCCAATTTCTATAATATGAAATATCGACCGGTCGCAACCCTAACATTAGGGGATAAAATTACAACCACCGATAATTTATTCAATGTTGTACCGGTTCAAAAATCGAAGTATGCCTATATTATCGACTGGGAAGACTACAACGCACCAGCCGCTTTGAATTATTTACAGGAAAACGGTTTGGTCGTTTCTTCGTCTTCCAGGCCATTTAGGGCCAAAGTGGGTGCTGAAGGTAAGGAATTCGGTTATGGTACGCTTGTGTTACCGGTAAGTCTCCAAAAGAAAAATGAGGAGGAAATCTTTGCCTTGATCCAAAAGGCCCAACAAAAATTCGACGTACCGATGTATGCCGTAAATTCAGGATACAACATCCAGGGCATTGATCTGGGAAGCCGCTTCGTAACTCCTTTGAAAAAACCAAAGGCCGTAATGCTCATCGGCAATGGGACCAGTTCATATGAGGCCGGGGAAGTCTGGCATTTGTTGGATACACGCGTGCATATGCCCATAACCAAGATACCTATGCGCAACTTTGATAGGGCCGATTTCGACGAATACAATACGATGGTCATAGTTTCCGGGCGTTATAATCTGAACGAAAAACAACAAGCCAAAATCAAGGATTGGATAAGCAAAGGAAATACCCTCGTCACAATAGGTTCTGCGTCAAAATGGGCCATTGATAAAAAATTGGTAAAGGAAAAATTGACGGGTGCCGTAAAGGATTCCATTAAGAAAGATTCTATTCCGGTGATTCGCAAGCCGTATGCAGATGCCGAAGAAAATTTAGGCAAGGAAAGTGTCGGAGGCGTCATTTTAAAAGTAGATTTAGATAGTACCCATCCATTAGCATTTGGGTATGTCGACACCAATATTCCCGTATATAAAAACAATGAAGTTTGGCTTGCGCCAAGCAAAAATGCCTATGCTACGGTTGCGAAATATACCCAAGATCCACAAATCGATGGATTCATTACCGATAAAAACCTGAATGAATTTGTAAAACCATCTGCCTCACTCATCGTGAGTAAAGTGGGTAGTGGCCGTGTGATTCTATTTGCCGATGACCCAAATTTTAGGGGGGCCTGGTATGGTACAAACCGATTGTTTCTAAACGCCTTGTTCCTGAGGGATTTAATCGATGTCCCAGAGAATCCTTAACTCGGTTGACTGGTATAGGTGCCATAAAAATTGCTATCTTCTGGCGAAATGTGAAAGACGTCGAATAGGTCGGATGAACGGGAGAATTTCGGAAACCTTTGACAATCCCTTCCACCACGGGAGGCAATGGGCATGATGAGTAGTCAACAAAAATGAAATTTTAATTGATAATTAATAAGCGCATAACAAATAACCAATGAAACCATATAGATGAAAAAATACACCTTGCTTTTTGCGATCGCACTTTGCCTTCTCCCGTTATTCGTTATAAGGGCACAATCGGCCCAAGGTGATGGCCCTTTTCCACAACTCATTATCAGGGGGGTTACCCTGATCAATGGCAATGGGGCACCTCCACAAGGACCCATCGATATTGTTGTTGAAAATAATATCATCAAAAAAATACAAGTCGTAGGGTATCCTGGGGTGGCAATCGATGAATCGAAAAGGCCCGTATTAAAGTCAGGTGGCAAAGAGATCGACTGCACCGGTATGTATTTACTGCCTGGTTTTATTGATATGCACACCCATATTGGCGGGGAAGCCCAAGGGGCCGATCCCGAATATGTATTTAAACTTTGGATGGGCCATGGCGTGACAACCGTTCGTGAAGTAGGTGGTCCGGGGGTAGAATGGACTTTGGACCTTAAAAAGAAAATTAATAACAGGGAAATCGTAGGTCCACGTATTTTCACCCTTACGGCCTTTGGAACGGGAAGCGATAATGCCATTAGCACTCCAGAAATGGCGCGTGCCTGGGTACGGGAAAATGCCAAGAAAGGAGCAGATGGCATCAAATTTTTTGGTGCACCTCCAGAAATAATGTCCGCTGCCTTGGACGAAAATAAAAAATTGGGGCTGCGATCAGCATGCCATCATGCCCAATTGGATGTGGCCCGATGGAACGTCCTAAATTCGGCACGTGCCGGACTCACTTCTATGGAGCACTGGTATGGATTGCCAGAGGCACTTTTTGAGGATCGTACCGTGCAAGACTATCCACTTGACTATAATTATGCCAATGAACAGGACCGTTTTGAAAATGCAGGGAAATTATGGATGCAGGCTGCCAAGCCCTATTCGGAGCATTGGAGCAAGGTTATGGACGAACTGTTGGCCCTTGATTTTACGATAGACCCGACATTTAACATTTATGAAGCGAGTCGTGATCTTCAGGGGGCCAGAAGAGCCGAGTGGCACGAAGAATATACTTTGCCGTCGCTTTGGGAATTCTATCAGCCTAGTAAAATTTCACATGGTAGTTATTGGCACGACTGGGGAACCGAGCAAGAAGTGGCTTGGAGGCAAAACTACCAGCTTTGGATGACTTTTATAAATGAATATAAAAATCGTGGTGGAAGGGTGACTACGGGATCCGATTCGGGCTTTATTTTTCAATTGTATGGCTTCGCCTATATTCGTGAATTAGAGCTCTTGAGAGAAGCGGGCTTTCACCCCTTGGAGGTAATCAGGGCTGCTACCTTGAATGGTGCGGAAGCTTTGGGAATGGATACTAAATTAGGAACGGTTGAAGTAGGAAAATATGCCGATTTTGTGGTTTTAGAGGAAAATCCCTTAAAAAATCTCAAAGTTCTCTATGGCACCGGGGCCATTCGCCTGACCGATGATAATAAGGTCGTCCGGGTAGGGGGTGTTAAGTATACCATCAAAGATGGGATTATTTTCGATGCCAAGGCTTTGTTGGAAGACGTCAAGCGGCAAGTGGCCGAGGAAAAGGCAAAAACGGGTTATAAAATTTTGCAACCTGGCATTAAAGGTTAGCTGCTAATCAAGTATTTTCATTTCCGTATGGATCGCTGACCTAAGGCATTTTTTTGCATAGAAAGCAACAAAGGTGTAAAATCGGTCTACGGATACGGGAAGATGTTTATTTCAATAAAAATAGAACGGAAACGGTCACTGGATCGAATTCGTTCTATTTTTTCACTTCAATGTCATTTACATGGCCACCAACTTCGCATTATACTCGAAGTGCAGCGGTGCGATTACCGGTTCTGTCTTGGGTACCTTGTTTTTTTCCAAGATAGGCATCAAGACTTTGCCGAATTCCCTAAAACGATCTTCAGATTCCCAAATATCGCAAACGTGTATACCTTTTGGCGAAGAACTACCATAATGATGTAATAATCCCCTAGGGTTCGAATGACCTGAGGCACGTAGATCTTGCCAAATTTGATCATACTGCTTTGCAGTCATTCCAAGAAAATCAAATTGAATCATCGCTTTTTTCATTGTATGAATTTTTTTGTTTCCTACTCGTAAGGCTTTTCGGATACGCCCCGTTTTATAAAGGGGTTTCTGGACTCCCCTTTATGGCAATAAAAATTTAATAAAAAGCAAAAAGATACACGGGGGGAATCAAATAGGAAATTCACAAAAAGGTTGGTTGGAAGGGTAAAGAGCATTTTTTGAAATCGGCTGTAGTCACAGCAACGTTCATTCATGAGGAATTTCAAAAAATTACTATATTAAAGATACTGAATATTTAGAAGGAATCATGGAATTATTTTCAACATTCCTTGTTAATTAACATAAGTGTCATCAAGTACACAAATTAATACAGAAACTTCAAATACTGTGTCGCCCATGTATTCGCGCCAGGTTATCCCAAGAATTGAGATCCCTTTCAAATCCAACCTAGTGTAGTAATGACTTGGTTCACAAGGCACTGCGGACAATTGAAACCTTAAGCAGCGATAATGTATCCATGCGTATCAACATCCTTGTCCTAAAAGATGCGGACCAAAAAGAATTAATAAAAATTGGGATGGGCCTGTGTTGAAAGAAGGGGGTATGTTTTGAATCCCATCCCAATGGTAAAAAATAAATCGATTCATGCCCTTTTACGACAAGAAAAATAAATTGTTTTTTATCGAATGCACAATCAAGTACAAAAACAAAGTACCTACCTTTCGTTATGAATAGGTGCTTTTATAGGTCTTAAAATTCCTTTGGTCTTTGGAAATAAAACAATGTGCGATAAAATTAAAATGGCGGGAACTAAAAGTGAAAAAAGTATCATAGGCTAGTAGGTTTATGTCAACTTGGGTCGTTAACGATTAATAATTTGCAATTAGGCCAATTTGGCCCTGTTTTGTTTTGTGCTAAAAGCTAAGGCTTTCTTAACTCTGGAATTTTTGTATCGGTAAAGTTGGGCTATCTTGTTTTCTTTGGCTGTCTCCATTTTTTGGTCAGAAACAGCACTAATAACGCCAGCGTCCAAAACAATACCCATTTCAATAGGTTGAATTTTATCATGGCTTTCTTTATTTTGTGCCAGAGCCGAAGCTCCGAAGATTAGTATCGCAATAATGGTTAAATAAGATTTCATGTCTTGCATTTGGGTTACATAAATATAACCCCGTGAACAGGGATCCTTAAGTCCTAAATCGCTGAAAAGCAGGTATTTTCGGTTAATGAAAAAAGATAGGATAAACGGTAAAATATCATCGTTGATCGCATATTGACGGCAATCCCCTTTATCGACAAAAAAGGACGTTGCCCGACAAAAAATCGAAGGTCAAGGCGATAATAAATTTGATTGCATGATTTTTTGGGGCAACTATTTACACTCCATACCGCAAATAATACCCCGTATTCAATTTTGGCCTTGACTATTCGATTTACCTGAACTAATTCCTAAAGCCACCATGTTCCCATTAAATAAATTTGAGTTCGCTATGTATCAATTGAAATGGCTGGAAAATAGGTTTCGGTTTACCATTAATTTTAGCAGAGAATGCAGGGGTGTCGCGCCAAAAGGTAAAGAACCCGGTCCCGCGTGGTTTCCAGAGTTTGTTTGAAATGCCTATACTCCCCCTACCCAGAATGGCTTAGGATGCTAGTTTTTTGACAAATCTGCCTATGGTAAGTCCTTGAACTATTATTGAAAAAATAACCACGACATAGGTCATGACAAGAAAAAGATTGCGATTCATTTCAACCGTAAGTCCTAAGGCCAATGCAATTGATATACCACCTCTAAGTCCACCCCAGGTCATAATCAGTGTAGTATTCGGAACAAAATCGAGCTTTTTCCGGAAAAAATTAATGGGCAAAAGCAAGGAAGCATATCTGCATATCAACACGATCGGGACGGCGAGCAGACCCGCGAATATGTAATTCAATTGAAAGGTCAGGACCAATATTTCCATCCCGATTAAGACAAACAGAAGTGTATTTAAAAGAATGTCGATAAGCTCCCAAAACTTATCCACATAGGTTTCCGTGATTTCAGACATTGAAGAATTGCGCAAGGTATCGTTGCCAACGACCAAGCCCGCCGAGACCATGGCCAAGGGAGCCGACAAATGCAAATGCTGGGCAACAACGGTTCCTGTCATCACTGCAGCCAAGGTGATCATTACTTCAATATCATAATCGTCGATCGACCGCATCAAACGATAGGTAACCCAACCCACCAGAACCCCGAAGACTATACCTCCAATGACTTCGATTCCGAACAATTCCAAAATACCGAGAAACGAGACACGCTCCTGTAAAGGGGAGGCAAACCGCAATATGGTAAGGAACACCACGACCCCTATCCCATCATTGAACAAGGACTCCCCTACGATTTTTGCTTCCAATTTTTTGGGCACCCCAGCTTTTTTCAGGATTCCCAAAACCGCGATGGGATCAGTAGGGGAAATCAAGGCCCCAAATAGCAAACAGTGTACATAAGGGATTCCGAATCCAAAGAGTTGTAATACATAGTACATTGAACTACCTACTAAAAAAGTGGAGACAAGTACCCCCAAGGTCGAAAATACAAGAATAGGCCACCGCTGCACTTTTAATTGTTCAAAATTGGTATGCAAGGCCCCCGCGAAAAGCAAAAAACTCAACATGATATCAAGAAGAACGGTCTCGAAATCAATTTGGGAGAGAACAAAACGCTCGGCATTCAATAAGGTGTCATCGAAATAACTCAAACCAAAAACGGCCATGCTAAACCCAATGGTTATGATCATTAGTCCGATTGTATTGGGCAGTTTTAGAAAACGAACGTTCAGATAGCCAAAAAACGCCGAAAGGAAAACAAGGATGGTCGTAATTAGAAAATAATCCATAGTCATAAGGCGATGTTAGGTCGCCATGCAAAAATGCAAAAATTCGCAATGCATTACTCGCTTTTGAAATTAAATTCTTCCCCATCAAAAAATAAACTCTAAACCGTGACACAAGAAGACAAGCTTTTTATCCGGACAAAACATGATAGTATTTTCAAAATATTTTCAGTTCGGAACACTACTTACTTTGTTGGGGATTGCTGGCCTAATTTACAGGGCTACCCCTCTTTCTGGATGATTCTAGGCATACTAAAAAGCGGTTCGTATTTGGCATCTTGGGGGATATTCTGCTTTTCAGGTATCGGACTTTTGCGAAATACAAAAAGTAGTACCTAAGATGTACTGTATCCCTAAAAGGTAAAATGGGCTCCGAAAGCGCAACAACCTTACCTTTTCATTGTAGTTACCAATCGATTGGTCGATAATCTTTCAAAAATTTTCCACTCCAGTGTTTCCCTGTGTTGATACCATCGATCAAGGGGTCGAGTACCCGGGCTGCACCATCGACGATATCAAGTGGCGGTTGAAAATCGTGTAATTCAATTTTGCGTAACGCCAATTCGGCCGGATCTTCATCGGTGACCCATCCGGTATCGACGGCGTTGATGTATATCCCACATTCTGCCAAACTACCAGCAGCCGTGTGGGTCAACATATTCAATGCCGCTTTGGCCATATTGGTATGCGGGTGTCGGTCTTCCTTAAAAAAGCGATGAAACTTTCCTTCCATCGCCGAAACATTTACAATATGCTTCCTTCCCGTATTGTCTTTTTTCATCAATTCAGAGAGTCGATTGCTGAGAACAAAAGGCGCAATTGCGTTGACCAATTGTACTTCGATCATTTCTGTTGTTTCGATTTCACCTAACTTCAGACGCCAACTGTTGCTCTTGCGAAGATCCACCTGCTGCAAATCGGCGTCCAATTTGCCTTGAGGAAATACTTGCTCTGCTATTAGGGATTTATCGAAAGTATAGGGGATTTGTGACAAACGGGCCGAAGCGCGTACCCCTATTCCAGGTTCCGCGCCATGCCATGTTACCGGAACGTTTGTATTCGGGGAGTTTTTCAAAGCGGTTAATTCGTTTATACAGCTGCTATGGTCGCTAAGTATTTGGGAGATAACATGCGGCAATTCGCTAAAGGGTGTTTCTTCCATCGCCATAAGGTGCTGATAAAAACCGGCCGGTCTTCGCACCGTCTGGGCCGCATTATTGATCAGGATATCAAGGCGATCGTAGTGCCGTTCCACATAATTGCAAAATATTTCGACACTAGGAATGTGTCGAAGATCCAAACCATGTATTTTTAGGCGATGTTCCCATTGATCGAAGTCGGTTTCCTTTGAAAAACGCAAAGCCGCATCAACCGGAAAACGCGTTGTAGCGATTACCGTTGCCCCGGCGCGCAAAAGGATACGTGCACTTTGATATCCGATTTTTAAACGTGAACCCGTTATGAGCGCGACCTGACCGGAAAGGTCGGTGGTCTGAAAGCGTTTGGCATAATTGAAATCGCCACAGTCGGGGCACATAGTGTCATAAAAATGGTGCAATTGGGTGTACATGGTCTTGCACACATAGCAATTTCTGGGTGACGCCAAGTGCG
>JALHST010000313.1 GCA_022865355.1 Maribacter sp.
CGATTTTCCGCCTCCACCCCCAGCGCCCAAAGCACCGGATACCCCAAATCCAGTTCAAAAAATAATAAACGGACAAGAAATAAATGCCGTTCAAGAACCCCCCAGATATTCAATAAACGTAGCTCCTTCCACGCCCAATGTCGTAAGAGGCCAAGAAAGTTTCATTCCGCCACCACCTCTTCCTATGTATAGTCAGGACCAGGAACCTAATATGCCACCACCTCCGCCTGAACCAACATCCCCTCTGGTTTATGTAATCGAAATGGCCAAAAAAGGTGCAATCTTCTATTATGAAGGAAAAGAAATCACGTCAGACAAGGCGATCGATGTTTTGAAGAAGAACAAGAAAATTAATATCGATACTCGGGGTTCTAATGGGAATCGGCCAGTTGTCAGACTTTCATCGGAACACATCGAGATTGACAATTGAAATTAAATATCATCATAAAGACCCGAAATTCGGGGCTTATTCTTCACAATAAAAGTTCAACGTGTATTTATCTTAATGGTCCCTAGTCCTTAATAATCGATTTGGCCTTGGCCTTCATTTTGCCCAAGAGTGATTTTTTTGGCGTTGTCGTTAGTTTGACGCTATCATCTTTATCAGATGCGGAGGAAGTTTCGCTTATTTGGGAAGTATTATTTTCCTCCACGGTAGTGGTATCTGCAGACTTTGATTGAATTTCCTCATTTGATGCTTCACTTGCAGAGGACATTTTTGTTTTCACTGTCGCAATGATTTCTCCATTGAGCCATTCTTGAACAAAACTGGTGAAGACGTCATTTACCTCTTTTCCTGCCCTATAACAGGCTTTCCATTGAGCGTTTTTTCTTTCGTAGACAGGATTGACAAATTGTTGAATCTTATACTTATCCGGTGCTGTAAGTTTAGCGCTAAAATCGACCGTTTTAACCAGCGCCAGGTAATCCTGTAATCTTTTCTTAACCAAAACTTCAGGGTTCTCTGGATAGGTCTTTTCCCATAATTCCTTTTCAGGAAATGGATTTTTGGAAGCCTTCATAATATTATCAATGCTGGCCTGGGCTTGATCTTTTAATTTTTTTTGTTCCGCTACATAGGCAACATCATTCGGATAATTTTTTATGTTTAATTCAAAAACTTTTAGGTTCTTTTTCAAAACGCCTAGACTGTTCCCATTGGGGTCAAGTGGATCCCTTAGGGGCATGGCGTCTTCTTTCAGTTCGTAGTACGATTTTATAAATTCTTCGCTGTTGATATAATTTTTGATGTAAACACACAGGTCTTTGGCCGCACCTGTTTTATCCCCCGAAATAATAGAAGGCAATAATTTGACATAGGGAACCTTAAAGGTGATTTCGCCAACGCCAGAATCTAAAGGGCCATTGTCAAATCTGCCAATAAAATTTGACATGATGTTATTTTGTGCATACTGCGCTTCGATTCCCAATCTGCTGAGAATATCATCGACCAATTGTGTTGCGGAAATTGAGAGAAATCCTAGAATACTAATCAGTATTGAATATTTTGTTTTCATTTTGATGGTGTGTTTATTAGACAATTATTTATACTCGCTTTTCGTCTTGATCGTACTTAATTTTAAGGTAAATCGGTACTCTAAAAATTGCACCCCACATAATGCACATGCATTTTATTGAATCGTACCAACTTTGCTATGATAAAAGTCCATATAAACCCTAACCCACACAATCCCCTAAAAACAGGATTTTTAGTGTTTTAGTAAAAATCATGGAAAAAGGGGATGGCGTTGAATGGCCCTATTGTTACTTTTAAGGAAGTAAATAAATCACCATGCCAAGATGCGCCAATTCCTTAAAATTTTCATACTTGTGGATTGCCTGTTTTGCCTTTATCCCTTATAGTTATGGACAGACTTCAAAATTGGACAGTCTTCGATGGCAACTTAAAAAATCAAGTAACGATACGGCCCAGGTAAATCTTTACTATGCCTATGGGGAAGCACTGGCCACTAGTTCGCCCGACTCGGCCCTTTGGTATTACAATAAGGCCAGAGAAAGCGCAACCGCCCTAAAATTTGAGAAAGGAATGGCTGCCTATGCAAGTCATGCCATCGAAATCCTAAACAATCAAGGGCGATATATTGAGGCCCTTGAACTGTGCCAGGAAGCGCTTCAGTTATATGAAGTGATCGGAAATCAGCAGGATATTGCCACCGCCTTGATCAATGTGGGCAGTGAATGGCATTATCTTTCCGATTTCCAATTGGCGACCGAGTATTATCTAAAAGCATTGAAAATTGCGGAAGATGTAAATGACAAAAGATTGCAACGCATCGCCAACAATAATCTCGCTTCCATTTTTATCAACCTAAAAGAATACGAAAAAGGAAAGCACTATGCCGAGAAATCTTTAACATTGGCCAAAGAATTGAACAATGCCTATGCGATTTCATCATCGACTTTTAATATCGCCACCGCCGAGCTATATCTAAAGGAATATGACAAAGCGTTGAAACAGTATTCCGAAATAATCGAAATAGGGCAAAGTACCGATGATTATATAGTTATTTTGGATGGTTGGCTGGGCATGGCCGATGTTTATAATGCCCAGGACAAAGCAAGTCAGGCCTTGAACTATTATACCAAAGTCATTGACCTTTCACAGCAAAAAGAGGCCCCTGAATATCGAATGTACGCCTACATGGGGTTGGCGGATCTGTTTAAGAAAAGTCGCCAATACGAGCGTTCCAAGTACAATATTCTTCTGGGAATCGGATTGGCCCAAAAGCTAGGTACCAAATATGAATTAAAAGACCTTTATCAAAAAGCGTCCGAATTGGCCGAGGAAACCAATCGATTCGATGAGGCTTTGGATTTTCGTAAGCAATATGAGATATTAAATGATTCGATAGTAGGCGAAAAAAGTAAATCGAATATTGGTTTGTTGGAAGCCAAGTTTGAATCTGAAAAAAAAGAATCGATGATCTCGAATCTCGAATACAATCGAAAAATTCAAGCGCTTTCCATCAATCAAAAAAATACGTTGAATTATTTGCTCTTCGGGATAATCATCACCCTACTCTTGCTAAGCTTTCTTTCGTATCGAACCTATCACCACAAACAGAAACTACAGGACCATCGGATCAATGAGCTCGAAACCGAAAAACAATTGGCCGCCACCGAAGCCGTGTTAAAAGGGGAGGAACAGGAAAGGACCCGCTTGGCCAAGGACCTTCATGATGGCCTTGGCGGAATGCTATCGGGAATCAAATATTCGTTCCAGACCATAAAAGGCAATATGGTCATGACCCAGGAAAATCAGCAGGTATTTGAACGAAGTATGGACATGCTGGACAGTTCTATCCAAGAAATGCGCCGGGTTGCCCATAATATGATGCCGGAATCATTGTTAAAGTTTGGTCTCGATACGGCCTTAAAAGATTATTGCAACCATATCAATAAGACCGGCGCCGTTAAAATAAACTACCTTTCTATGGGGATGGAAGAAGCGGCAATCGATCAAACCGTTGCCATTACCATTTACCGGATCACTCAAGAACTCATCAATAATATATTAAAACACGCGGCCGCCGAAAATGTTATCGTACAAGTAACCAAAACCGGCACACAACTCGTTGTTACGGTAGAAGATGACGGTCAAGGGTTCGACACGCTGATCTTGGATCGATCGAAGGGAATAGGCTGGACCAACATAGGGCATCGCGTAGAATTTTTAAAAGGAAGTCTCAACGTAGACTCTGAATATAGCAAAGGAACTTCGGTACATATTGAAATTACTGTATAAATGGCAACACGTATATTTATAGTCGATGACCATTATATGATCATTGAGGGCATAAAATCACTCCTCCAGAATGAAAAAGGAATAGAATGGATGGGACATGCTATGAACGCCGCCTCCTGCATGGCATTCCTACAGATGCACACACCCGATATTATCCTTTTAGACATAAACCTTCCCGATAAAAGTGGCATTGAACTTTGCAAGGAAATAAAGGTATCGTTCCCAAAAATCAATATCATCGGACTCAGTTCTTTTAACCAACAGAGTTATATAAACAAAATAATGGAAAATGGCGCGTCGGGTTATGTGCTTAAAAATGCTACGCGCGAGGACTTGGTAGACGCAATAGAATACGTAATGGAAGGAAAAAAATACCTAAGTGAAGAGGCAGCGTTCATAATTAAAAAAAACGAGGGATCAAAAATCCCGATCCTAACTAGAAGGGAAAAAGAAGTGCTTTTGCTTATTGCAGAGGGGATGACGAATAACGAAATTGCCACCAAACTCTTCATAAGCACTACCACGGTCGACACCCATAGGAAAAACCTGCTGGCTAAATTCGAGGCAAAGAATACCGCCACCTTGATACGCATGGCGACCCAGCATGCTTTCATTTAACAATTCCTACATCCTTCATGTATGCGAGAATTCGACTCTATAAATCGATTTCGATTTTTTAAGGGAACTCTGTAACAAATCAATGTATTCTGCGTTCTAACAGGTATAGGAACATCAAGCCGCCCATGGGCGGACAAATCAAAAAACGAACACTATGTTACAAAACTTTTTTATCCTCTGCTCAGGGGCTGACGCCTCTATTCTAAAATCATGTTCCCAAGGGGAACGGAACAAATATGCCGGTATCGGCGCCACAGTCTTCTTTACCGCTGTCATGGCCTTTATTGCCAGTAGTTATGCACTGTATACCGTTTTTGACAATGTGTATACCGCCATTTTCTTCGGATTCATATGGGGCCTATTGATTTTTAACCTAGACCGATTCATCGTTTCCACCATCAAAAAAAGAAATAGCTTCCGAAGCGAATTCTTACAGGCGAGTCCGCGAATCATTTTAGCGGTCATTATTGCCGTAGTGATATCCAAACCCTTGGAAATGAAAATATTTGAAAAAGAGATCAATCAGGTATTGCTTGAACAGAAGAACGAACTCACCTTGGCCAATAAGGAGCAATTGGCGCTGCAGTTTACCCCCACCGTTGAAAAATTGAACCAGGATATTGCCAGCCTAAAAGGTGAAATTGCCACAAAGGAAGCTGAAACCAACGCCCTATACGATACCTACATTTCGGAAGCCGAAGGTACCGCCGGCACCAAACTCCTCGGAAAAGGCCCGGTGTATAAAGAAAAACGCGAAAAGCATGATGCGGCCTTGGCCGAGCTGCAACAACTCAAACTGACAAATACCCAAAAGATTGGCGATATCGAAACCCAGATTGCCGCCCTCAATACGGAGTATGCGACCGTAGTGAAGGATTCCCAGCCGATCATTGATGGGTTCGACGGCCTTATGGCGCGGATCAATGCCTTGGGCGAGTTGCCCTGGTTCCCTTCGTTCTTTATCTTTTTATTGTTCCTGGCCATTGAAACCTCCCCCATTATCGCCAAATTATTGTCTCCCAAAGGGGAATACGATTTTAAACTGGAGGACGAAGAAAGTGTGGTGATGACCTGGGTTACCCAAAAAGTGGAGCAACGTGAAAAAATACTAGCCACTGATAGGATATTGAACGATAAAATATATGGCGAAATTGCCGAAGAGGAAGCCGTCTACGCCTACAAAAAACTAAAGGCCGAGGAGCTGTTAAAATTGCAGGCGGATGCCTTTCATGACTTACAGGTAAAAAGTATTTAGGTCTTTTTATGGCAATTTAAAGTACGGATTATAAATAAGTCCGATTACGTTTCCCCAAGGATCTCGAACCGATGCGACCACAAGCTCACCCCCGACATTGGTGGGCGACTCATGTTTAGAAGCCCCAAAGGCCAATAACCGGTCATATTCTTTATCTATTTTATCGACCCCCCAATAGGTAAGAACACTTTCGGGCTTATCGGTCACCGTGGTTTCTTCTGGCTGGAGCCCGAGTTCATAGCCCGCAATATTGAACCCAACATAAAAGGATTCATCAAAATAAGGGGTCGTGTTGAAGGCCTTCGAATACCAATCCTTGGCCTTTTCAATGTCACTCACTTTATAAATTACCGTCCGTAGTCCGAGCATGTTTTCTGATTATTTGGATTCGTTCTATTTTATTTTTTTAGGATCAAGGACCACATATTTAACCGTTTTTCGGTTCCAGGTATAGACCAAGTGAATCTTGCCGTCAAGGGCCTGGATGATGGTGGGATAGGAATACTCTGGCTTTTCATAGCTGTTAGCAGCAGTCTCCAAGTCTAGCACCCGTTTCCAATGGTTTCCATCATTCGAAATGGCCAGGCTCAAGGGTACCCTGGCCCCCCAGTTTTCGGCAACGGGATTATAGACCAGCAATTGTCGGCCATCCTGTAGTGAAACCCCATCTATCCCCGAATTGGGATTCGGTAAAGTGGTCGCAGATAGGTCGCTCCAGCTCTTGCCATTATCATACGACCAATTCTGGGCGATGACTCCATTTTCGGTTCTGCTCAATAGTTGTATTCTTCCCTTGTCGTAGCTCAGTATGACCGGCTGAATGGCACCCATTTTTTTTGGATCGTTCAAGGGCCCCGTCTTCGACCAGGTCTGGCAATCGTCGGTACTATATTCCAAATGAATTCGCCATCCTTCGGTGACACTTTCGGTACTTGATGGGGAAAGGATCGTCCCGTTCGACAATTCAACGGGCTGATTTTTTATGGGACCTAAAATACCTTCCGCCAATCGCTTCGGTTGAGACCAAGTCTTGCCATCGTCTATCGAAGTCATATAGAGTCCCCACCATTCTTGTGGACTAGGACCTACTTTGTAGAATAAGAACAAAGGTTGATCTTTGGGTTTGAAGAGCACGGGGTTCCAGCAGGGATAGCGTTCGCCATTTTCTTGGATCCCGTTCGCCACCTCAATGGGTATTGTCCAAGATCCTGCTTGTTTTCTGGATAACCAAATACCCACATCGACGTTTTTTTCCTTGGTCCCACCAAACCAAGCGGCAATGACGGCGTCGTTGCTAATGGCGATTGTTGAAGCGTGGCATTCAGGGGTCAGGGCCTTATCGAGGGCATATATGAATTCCTCGGAAATTATGGCTGGATGTCTCGCG
>JALHST010000314.1 GCA_022865355.1 Maribacter sp.
GTTGGCCTTGGCCAACCAGCATGCTGCTCATATCTTACTATTTTGTGCTTTAAAGACCATCAAATCGATCGCTCTAAATAGGGTTTTTTGGGCATAAAATGAATAAAAAGATGTATTGGCACGAAATGAACCCTAACGAAGGTAAGAAGATGCAAGTAGAAATAGTATATTTTGTAAAAATGTTTGGCAGGACTTCAAAAAACCTAGGTCATGAGTTTTAACTTCTTACTTCCTAATTGATGTGGGTCCCAATGAATCGCTGCTTTAAAATTACGTCTGCAAATCGATTCACAAAAGAGACCCATGATCAATTTTACCCAAAATAAGAAAGAAAAGTTTAATTTAGTTTATTGGCAAACTATCGATAACCAATACATTTCCCAAATTTTGTGAGAAGAAGATATATTTTAAATAGCCTAGTCCTTATCGGCATTTTAGTAATACTGGGATGTATATGGTTTTTAAAAAGAACCCTAGAGGAATCAGCATATTTTACCCCAAAAAGTCTGGCGACGAATTTCAATGGAGAAAATTATGTAGGATCTACCACCTGTTTGGAGTGTCATAAAGATATCTATGAATCCCATCTAAATACCGCCCACTACAATAGCTCCGCCAAATCGGATAAGGGCCATATCAAAGGGAATTTTGACCCCGGTCATAATACCGTTTTAATTAACGATACGAAATTTGAAATGATTGCTAAAAAGGGCGATTTTTATCAAATATCATATCCCAGATTTGGCGATAAAAAGATAGTAACGGCCAAGTTGGAGATTGTAATTGGTTCGGGTGTAAAGGGACAATCATTCCTAAATTGGCAAGCAGACAGTCTATATCAGCTTCAGGTATCCTACTATACTCCAACAAATAGTTGGATCAATAGTCCGAGTTATCCTTTATATAGTTTCAAAAGACCGGTTGATGATAGTTGCTTGAAATGCCATGTCACTTTTGCCAGGAATCATGATAGTTTGGGGAAGGGGAACCGATATTTTAAAGATCAGATGATATACGGCATCGATTGTGAACGATGTCATGGCCCTGCGGCGAAACATGTAGAATACCATCGTAAAAATCCTGATCTGACCCCCCCTGAATTTATGGTCAAATTTTCGGACCTATCAAGACAACAGCGCTTAGATGCCTGTATACAATGCCATGCCGGTCTCAGGGGAGATCAGCTTAAAAATCCTTTTTCATTTTTCCCGGGGGCGGAGTTGAATGCGTATTCCCGAAATTATGGTGATTCGCACCCGAATGCCGAATTAGACGTTCATGGAAATCAGTATGGACTTTTGACTTCGAGCCTATGTTTTATCAAGTCACCGAAAATGGACTGCCTTACGTGCCATGACCCACATACGAATCAAAGAGGGCAGACCTCCTATTTTAATGCGAAATGCATGGAATGCCATCAGATGGATGCAATTCATACCGCCATGGTAATCGATTCGACGAAACCCAATATTTCGCACAATAATTGTATCGCGTGTCACATGCCGCTTGTACCTTCAAATGCCATGAAAATTCAAATAAACCGGGATAGCGTCGAAAAGCCCGTTTATATTCGAACACATTTGATCAAGAAATATGCCAATACACTTGAAAAATAGTAGGGATGGGTTTAATTTTCTTGGGATACTGTATTGCCGGCCCAATTAAAATAGGGCATTGTACCCCAAAATTCATGAATTTTAGAAATTTTAGTTAAAAAATTAACAGTCCTTTCATAATAAAGAATATATTAGTGCCTTCAAAATTAAATTTATTCCCAAGAAATTGATATTGTTTTTGCCCAATACAAAGCGAACGTATCAATAAAAAGTAATGGGTTTTGGTTTCTTATAAACCAAGGAGTCTACTTGACATTTGTTGCTTGGAATGCTGTGTTTTGTGCTTGAAAAAAATCTCAACACCTGGAATTGAATTGTAGTAATTTTTTTTGTTTAAGGAAATTTGCCGAATAATTTTTAAATTTTGCCTTTAAAATGCTTGACATATTTTGACTTACGCTTGCAATAAAATCATAATTAACTAACTTAAAACTCAACTATTTATGAAGATCACGCTTTTTAAAAGTATTTTACTGGTAGGAACATTTTTCTGTTTCGCACTCGTAAATGCGCAGACAGTATCAGGTACGGTCAGTGATGGGACAGGCGCTTTACCGGGAGCCAGCATCTTGGTAAAAGGTACCACAAATGGTACACAATCCGATTTTGACGGAAAATATATTATTAACAATGTTGGCTCGGATGCCGTTTTGGTATTCAGCTATATTGGTTTTAAAACCGTGGAGGTTGCCGTCGACGGTAGGGACAATGTCAACGTTGTGCTAGAGGAAGATGCCCAGGCTTTGCAAGAAGTCGTTGTAACGGGGTATGGTTCTGAATCGAAACGCGATGTTACAGGGTCGGTTTCCACAGTAGATGCCGATGAACTTTTGTCAGTACCTGCTACCACCTTTGCCCAACAGTTACAAGGAAGGGCCGCGGGTATTGGTATTGTGAACGATGCCACACCAGGTGGTGAGGCCACCGTGCGTATTCGTGGTTTTGGAACGATTGGCAACAATGACCCGCTCTACATTATTGATGGTGTACCGTCAAGGTCCCAGGCCAACCTGAACCCGAACGATATTGAATCGTTACAAGTCCTTAAGGATGCTTCCGCAGCTTCCATCTACGGATCCAGGGCGGCGAACGGGGTAATCATCATCACCACCAAAAAAGGAAAATTAGGAGCTCCGAGTGTTAGCTATGATACCTTTTATGGAATTCAATCGGCCGCCGGTGACGTAGAGGCCTTGAATGCGAAGGATTTGGGTACCTACCTATATTTGGCAGATTTATATGCAGGAAAGACCCCAAGCCATGGTCAATATACCTTTGGACCCAATGGCGAGGTGACCATTCCTGATTATGTTTTTCCGAGTGGTGCCAATGAAGGGGATCCAGGAACAGATCCATCTCTTTATTCGCTGACCCCGGCCAACATTTACGCCATTACACGCTCTGCCGATACCAACTGGTGGAAAGCGGTCACCCGGTCAGCGCCCATTTTGAATCATCAGATATCCGCTTCCGGTGCTACCGAGAATGCGCGCTATGCATTTACCTTGGGCTATTTTTCGCAAGAGGCGATTACGAAGTTCGTGGGATATAATAGGACTTCCGTCAGGGCGAATACCGAATTTAAGGCCTTGAATAAAAAATTGACCATCGGGGAAAACCTTTCGGTGAATTTTGACAACCGAAAAGGAGGTTTCGGAAACAACGAAGAACAAAATGCCGTCTCCGGGGCCTACAAGCATCACCCGTTAATGCCCATTTACGACATAGCCGATAATTTTTCAGGCAGTAGAGGATTGAACTTGGGGAATAATTTTAACCCATACGCCACCTTATCACGACAACAGGATAACAGGGTATACCGCCTAAGGGTCTTTGGGAATGCCTTCGCCTCCTATGATTTTACAGACGCCCTTCAAATAAAGACCAGTTTTGGCGTGGATGCCTCTACGGCGAGGATGAAATATTTAAATCGGGCCAATCCGGAATATGTTGAGGGTAGTTTTAACAATAGCAGCGATCAGCGATCGAACTACGAATACCAATGGCAATGGAATACCGTGGTAACCTACGATAAGACCTTTAATGAAGTGCATAAGTTCAACGCCTATGTCGGTGTGGAAGCCATACAGGCTTTTGGTGAGGAAATTCGAGCCAGTCGTAGCGGTTTCGCCTTTGAAACGACCGACATTATCAGTTATTTAGATTTAGGGAACGCTTCTACCGCTGGGAATAGTGGTTATGCCTTTCGAAACTATTCCTTATTTTCCGAGTTCGGAAAATTAAACTATAGCTACGATGACAAATATTTGGCCCAGGTCATTTTAAGGAACGATTCATCTTCCAGGTTCCAGTCGGCATCAAGAAGTGCCTTGTTTCCTGCCTTCAGTTTAGGTTGGCGTTTATCGGATGAGAATTTTATGGAAAATGTAGAATTTATCAACGAGATGAAGTTGCGCTATGGATGGGGTAAGACCGGAAACCAGGAAATCGGGGATTACAATGCGTATACTACGTATCGGTCTGACATCTATCATGCAGGTTACCCGATCGATGGGTCTGCATCATCTGCACAAATCGGTTTCGATGCGCAGAATTTTGGGAATCCCGGGGCCAAATGGGAAACTACGACTTCGAACAACGTTGGTCTTGATGTGACCATGTTGGACAATAAGATCAGTTTGAACTTGGATGTTTGGGACAGGGTCACTACCGACATGTTATTTCAGGTTCCAATTACCTATTCTGCAGGAGATGCCAATGCGCCTTATTTCAATGTAGGCAAGATGACCAACAAAGGGGTTGATGTAAACCTTTCCTTTGATGATAAAAAAGGGGATTTTGGCTATGGATTGAGTGTGAACGTTTCTACCTACAAAAACAATGTAGATTACCTGAACGACAACTTGGACACCAAATATTTTGGATATTCTTCAAGGGTGCCTTCCCTGACCGTTACCCAGGCAGGTCTTCCGATATCCTCTTTCTATGGGTATAATGTCGAGGGCATTTTCCAGTCACAGGCCGAGGCCGATGCTTGGGCTACCTATGGCGATTATAACGCCCCTGGGAAATTTAAGGTCACCGATATCAATAACGATGGCGTGATTAATGACGACGATAGAACGATTATTGGTAGTCCTCACCCGGATTATACCTATGGTATTAATTTGAACTTGAGCTATAAGAATCTAGCACTGAACGTATTTGGTAATGGTTCGCAGGGAAATGAAATCTATAATTATGTGCGATACTTCGCAGATTTCAACACCTTTCAAGGAAATAGATCCCAAAGGGCCTTGAATTCGGCTTGGCAACCTTCGAACCCTACTGCTCCAAGAGATCAGTGGGTAGCTGCCAACCCGAACGCCACCTCCCCGATAATGGATGCGAATGATCAGGTAAGCAGTAGACCTTCTTCCTATTTCATTGAAGATGGTAGTTATTTCAGGTTGAAAAATGTGCAATTGACCTATAGTTTCCCGGAAAAAGTACTTTCTACTTTGGGAATCGCCAGGGCACTGGTGTACGTGCAAGGTCAAAATCTTGCTACATTTACCAAATATACTGGTTTGAATCCTGAAATTCAGGCAGGGACCGAGAGCGATCCTACTCTAGGTTTTGATGGGGGATATATGCCGGTATCGAGAACGTATACCTTGGGATTGAACGTAACTTTAAACTAATATTAGAACAGATTTTATTCAACCTATCTGAGAAGGAACCTTTACAATTGAATCGAATTTTAAAAAAGGTGTTTTGGTAAATTGAATAGATCGTATAAAACAAATAAACATTAACAAATGAAAAAGAGCAGATCAATTTTTACGGTAGTTACTTTCATAGCTGTACTCGTTTCGGGGTGCAGTAATGATTTTTTGACCCGCGAACCCTTAGCACAGTTAGGCCAAAATAGTCTGGAAACCGAAGATGGGGTAAACGGCATTTTATTGGGTGCCTATGCCATGCTCGATGGTACCGGACTTGATGGTCAAGCACCATGGGAAAACGATATACAGGCGTGGGTATTTAATCTTGCTTCGGATGATGCACTAAAAGGCACCGATGCCGGGGATCAGCCCGAGGAATCATTCCTTGAGGCCTATGACTGGCAATCCTTCAACGGGCACATCACCAATAAATGGAGAGGTCTCTACAAAGGGGTAGCCAGGGCAAACGACGCCATCGTTTCGGCGAGAGCATTGGCCCCAGAGGCGATAAGCGATGAGAACAGGGCGCAAATCATAGCCGAAGCGACCTTTTTACGTGGGTTATTTCATATGGAGGCGCGCAAAATGTGGCGTAGCCCCCCATATGTTGGTGATGATGTATTCAATATCAACGATGTGGAAAGCACCAAAGTGCCCAATGACCGTGAGATATGGCCTTTGATCGAGGCCGATTTTGTAGCGGCTGCTGCTATATTGCCTGAAACACAAGCACAAGTAGGAAGACCCACAAGTTGGGCTGCCAAGGCTTTTTTGGCAAAATGTAAAATGTATCAGGGGTGGGATGAATCAGGTACGGCAAATGCCGCCAAATTAGGTGAGGCTAAAGTTATTTTAGACGAGATTGTTGCTTCCGGGAAATATACATTGGTCCCAAAATTTGAGGATAACTTTTTAATCGCTACACGAAACAATGCAGAGTCTATCTTCGAGGTGCAATACGCTGTGAGCAGTGCAACTGGTGATGCTTCGGATCAGGGTATGGGGCTTGCGCATCCGTATATCGACCCATGGGGCTGTTGTGGCTTTTATCAGGTATCCCAGAATCTAGTGGATGCCTTTAAGACCACAGGCGGTCTGCCCGAGTTGGATACGTTTGCTGCTACCCATGTTTCTCCTGATGTGAATGCCGATGGATCATCGGTATACACCGGTACCCTTGATCCCCGAATTGATCATTCGGTCGGAAGACCTGGTATTCTGTACAAAGGATTCAAGATCTATCAGACCGATTTTGTGAGGGACATTACCTATGCAGGCCCTTATTTTTCGAAGAAACACGTAGCCGAGCCTGCTGGTTTTGGAGTATCGGGCTGGGGTAATCTTTCGGCCAATAATTATCGCATGATGCGCTATGATATGATTTTATTATGGCTGGCAGAGGCAGAAGTAGAGGTCGGCAGTTTGGAAAGAGCCCGGGAATTGGTCAACGAGGTACGGGACAGGGCAGCGAATCCTGCGGGTTTTGTTCCCAAGGCTACGCAAGGTGCCGAGCGCAATGATTTTACGGTCGAAGCCGGTGTACCTGCCGCGAACTATGATATCGCCGAATATACGCTACCTTGGACCGATCAGGCAACCGCTAGAAAGGCCGTGCGCTTTGAGTCCCGTTTAGAATTTTCGATGGAAGGACATCGGATCTATGATCTGCAACGCTGGGGAATCGCCGCGCAAGTTCTTAATGCCTATATTGCAAGTGAGGCACCATTTCGAATTTATTTAGCTGGCAGATCCTATACCGCACCTAAGAACAGGTATTTTCCTATTCCTAGCCAAGCAATTGATAGGTCTTATGTGGAAGGCGTACCAACCCTGACACAAGACCCGAATTATTAAGCATATCATGCTATGACCCGATTATTATAGCATGAAAATAAAGACCTAAAAGCCATGAGCGGTATTTCTGATCATGGCTTTTTGCATTCTTTTTAAAGTTATGCCAATTGAAATGTTTTTGATACTTTAAAAGTGTTCAAATATGATTCGATTCTTTTCATTACCGTTGTGTTGTAAATCGTTCCTCTCATTTAAATTTAAAACCTAGCCGGAAACAGATGAAAAAGACCTTGCCGATACTCTTGACAATAATTTTCCTGTGTTCCTGTGGCCCTAAAAATAAGACTCTTTTTAAGCTCAGGGAGGCCAGTGCTACCGGCATACAATTCAATAACCAAAAACCAGCCGTGTATATTCCATCTTTATCCCAATTTTCTCTAGCTGCATGCCTATTCAAATAATTATTCATTCTGTTAGAGTCTTTATGAATATTATAATCACTATAACCCGAGGCTCCGAAGTCTACTGATTTGCCACTTGGTGATATTACTCTCCACTTTTTCTCTGAACGTGGAGAAGGTATTAATTTCCAGACCTCAGTCATTTTAATGAAATAAGAAAATTTAACAGAGTTAAATCAAAATAATCAAAATTGATCGAATTA
>JALHST010000315.1 GCA_022865355.1 Maribacter sp.
GCCATCGACGGGTATACCAAATAATAATTATCCGCTAAATAATCGAAGTATACAGGTATTCCTTCTTGGGCAATCGACTGAAATGCAAATGCCAAAAAAGAAAATAAAAGCAAAAATCGCTGTTTCATCAAAAAGTCTAGGGATATAAAATCGATTAAATATAAAGTATAACGGATGAAATACAACATTATTATATTGTAGAAAACAGCCAAAACCTTCGTATTTTTGTAAAAATTAATAGTTATGAAAGAGTATTCCATTACAGTTGTGCCGACTAAAAACCCGGCAATTCTAAAATTCGAATCGAATCACCCTTTAGTTCATAGTACGAACTATGAGTTCAAGAACATAGATGACGCTAAAATTTCGCCTTTGGCCCAGCAACTGTTTTATCTGCCTTTTATAAAAACCGTTTATATCTCTGGTAATTTTATCGGCTTGGAGCGGTTTGATATTGTGGAATGGAATGACGTCAAAGATGATGTTGCCCAACAATTGGTCGAATACCTGAATGCCGGTGAGCCCGTTGTCACCGAACAGGCGGATCAGGGAAAAGTCCCGGTAACCGTCTACGCAGAGGTAACCCCCAACCCGGCGGTTATGAAATTCGTTGCCAACAAACGCATTGTACCTACTACTTTTGAGTTCAAGAATATCGATGAAGCCAAGGAATCAGATCTGGCCAAAAAGCTTTTTCACCTTCCCTTTGTAAAAGAGGTATTTTTTGATGAGAACTACGTTTCAGTAAGCAAATATGACGTAGCCGAGTGGGAAGAGGTGACCATGGACCTTCGTGAGATGATTCGTGATTTCCTCGCGAATGGCCAAGAGGCCGTATCGTCTCAAAGTATCGCCAAAAAAGTAGCTGAAGCGCCAAAAATGAAGATTCATGACGAAGAACTTGATGATACCTCAAAGGAAATAATCGATATTCTGGAAGAATATGTTAGGCCCGCCGTTGCAAGTGATGGCGGAAACATACTTTTCAAATCGTATGAAGAAAGCACAAAAACCGTGAATGTCATTTTACAAGGTGCATGCAGTGGCTGTCCATCATCGACTTTTACCCTTAAAAATGGGATAGAGACCATGTTGAAAAACATGATGGGCGACAAGATAAAAGAGGTAGTGGCCCTGAACGGTTAATTTTGTCAAAAGGACTTCCTCTTTGTTGAATTATTCATTACCTTGAAGGAAATCTAAAAACAATAAGAATATGGCGGTTTTAAAAGTAATAGAAATTTTGGCGAATTCTGATAAAAGCTGGGAAGAAGCAGCGAAAAATGCCTTGGCGGAAGCCTCAAAATCAGTAAAGAATATACGCTCTATGTATGTCCATGAGCAAAGTGCCACCGTAAAGGATAATAAGATAGACAATTATCGGGTAAACGTAAAGATTACCTTCGAAGTACGGTAGTACTTTCAACCATTTATGAAGCATCCGGGGGAATCGCGGATGCTTTTTTTATGCCCTTATTTAATCTTAACTTTGAGGATGCGCCAGAATCTATCCCTTATTATCGCTTTCCTTAGCCTTTGCAATTTATATGGCCAAAAACCCGAACCCATGACCCACAAGCATACGAACGCCCTGATCAATGAAACGAGCCCCTATTTACTGCAACATGCCCATAACCCCGTAAATTGGGAGGCCTGGAGCCCAGAGGTCCTGAAAAAGGCGCAAAACGAAAACAAACTTTTACTGATCAGTATCGGCTACGCAGCCTGTCACTGGTGCCATGTGATGGAACATGAATGCTTTGAGGACGAAGCGGTCGCTAAGGTCATGAATGATCATTTTATCTGTGTAAAGGTCGACCGGGAAGAACGTCCCGATGTAGACCATATTTATATGGACGCACTCCAAATGATGACCGGCAGTGGGGGTTGGCCATTGAATATTGTAGCCCTGCCC
>JALHST010000316.1 GCA_022865355.1 Maribacter sp.
CAATGGCAACGCCCAGTACTTGTCAACTACAAATATACCGTTTGGTCTTCCGAAAAGGACAAGCGCACAAAAAAGTGCCGAAAAAAGATAAAATGTACTGTTCAAGACCTGTAATTTCCGTTTCTGAAGGCTCTTTAAGATGCCATAAGTGCCTAATAGCAGGGTACAAAAGGTCGTCCAGGCAATCTTGAGTGGAATACTAACTATAAATAGCAGTAGGAGTACTTTTAGAGGTGTTATTTTGTTCGCAATCAACGGTCTTATTTGATAAAAAATAAACAGGAATACAAACGGTGCAAGAAGGCCCGCCAAATACTTGTAACCCGGTAGCGTAATAGCTGCTAGCGGCATAAATACGACATAGGGGTCAAAAGGCTCTTGAAAATTTTTAATTTCGATCGTTCGCCCCGGTCTGTTCAAGCCGGTCGAAGCACTGTTTAAAAAAAGATTTTGGTATACCGCTTCTTCACCAAGTCGTATTCTATTATCTTCAAAGTCAATGAACATGGCTTTTATTTTCACTTCCTTTAGTTTCCGGTCGTTTCCTAAATCCAGTCTAAACTTCTTTACGATTTCGTGCTTTTTTGGAAATAAGAAAATCAAGGTATCCTTTGAAAATCCGGTATTTGCCAATTTTTGTGAAGCTGTAAATTCGTTGTCGTAGGTGTAATAGAGCGTGGCATCGAAATGGGTATTTGATTCTATAATAAATTCGAGGCCCTGAAACTTTTTGGTCAATTCCCTTTTGGCCTGAAACGAAACCAGAGAAGTAAAAAATATGGAGAACAGCATACATATCGGAACCAGAATGAAAATATACCTATCTGTTTTCTCGATTTCCCTCATAAGAATCGTCGTATCAAATTATACGTTAGTACTATTCTCATTCCTATTTTTTTCAAAAAGGGGTTCGAACTTGTTTCGCCCGTTTGCGAAGCATTGTTCTCATGTCTCCTATAATAAATAAGCGGTTTTTCAATAAAAAATGTGCTTCCCATGACCTCTGCGACCAAGGCGAGCCAAATATCGTGCATATAAATACCTTTGGGGAACGGGAGCGCCTTGTCCAATACCTTCTTTTTGAAGGCCATGGTGGCGCCAATGTAATGGTTTTTGATGATATTCCGTAGAATTCCGGTTTTAGGACGATTCGAATCATAAAATTTTATGGTGTCTGATAGATCGTCGGAAAAAACGTCGAGATTGGAAAACACCAGAATATTATTGTGTAGATAGTTTAAACATTCTTCCACTTTTGAAGGATGCCAAATATCGTCTTGGTCGGATAAGAATATAATATCGCCGTTCGCCTTGTTCAGGGCATTTTCGAAATTTTGTACGATGTTATGGCTGTTACTGTTAAATACCCTTATTCGTTTGTCTTTTATGGCGGTGATTATGGCCAAGGTATCATCAACCGATCCATCATCCGAAATAATAAGTTCATCCTGGGGTTGTAACTGCGGCAAAATGGAATCAATTTGTTCCTTGATGAACCTTTCCCCATTGTAGACCGCCATGCATACCGAAACCATCATGTCTTGAGAACGATTTTTTTTCGCTCAAAAAAGGCGAAGATGATGCAATAGGCTAGTTGGAAGGAGATTCCTGTAACGATCAACATATTCGAAAAAATGTTCATTAGGATAATGACCGATAAAATGGCGATTGTTGTGATATGGTAGCTGCTACTTCGGGGCACCAAAAAAAAGATGATGGTCAAATACACCAAGAGATTGCCAAAAAACAACAAATAGGGGCCTAACCAACCAAGATACGAGAATGATTTTGCATACGTAGTACCGACTGTCAGCCAGGGCACGATCCTGACCAGATCCCGTTGTTCAATATGTAAAGGGCCTCCTAGATTTTTGGATATAATCTGAGGAAGATTTTCATAAAAAACAAAGCCCAATACGTCATAATCCTCTACATATCTCCTATTTACCGTATTTTGAAAATTCGCCAAGGGGGATGCCGCATACAAATAGGTCCAATAGAACTCTTCGGGAATGGCCGATTCCATAAATTCCTCGGTGGCTTTGCTCTGGGTGTAAATATAGTCGCCCCCTGAGCGTAGATTTCCGATTACTCCGAACATATAAAGTCCGACAACGATTAAAACACCCAAAACTATTTTGCTTTTAAATTTGACGCGCTCAACAAAATGTAAATAAATAAAAAGCGAGGTCAATAACCCAAAAACCATGATACTTCGACTAATAAACAGCAGTGCAGGGAGATATAGCAAAATATTATATCGTAAGATTTTTGTGTTCTTCGTTGACACATAGGTAGTGAAGGTATGGGCGATAAGAAAGGAATTGAAGGAAATAAGAATACCATGCAAAAGGGGAACGCCAAATTCGAGATACCCAACGCCAGATCGGCCCGTTAATTTTGCGAATAAGGGAATGTCTTTTTCGATTAAAAACTCCAACCCATATAAAATAAACAGCAGGAAGAAACTTTTTTGAATAAATGGC
>JALHST010000317.1 GCA_022865355.1 Maribacter sp.
CAAATATTATAAGGGAAGAAAACCGAATGGCATATATGTACCGCGATTTAGGAACCTAGGAGGTGCATCGGACAGAAAAGACTACATACGGGGCTTTGGATATCAAGGCAGTGCAAGCCGTGGCAATTGGGAGGAAGCCGTAGCAGAAATGTCCTATGGCAAAAGCCTCAAGGACGCCATTTTCAAACCAGGAGGATGGACTTTCGGAATGGGCGGTTTTGGAGAAGTTTTGCCCTACGAGGATAACAGAATGACCTTGGATTATGATAAATTAGACAGTTGGGGCTTGCCAACAGTAACCTTCGATGCCGAGTTCAAGGAAAATGAATGGAACATGCGTAAGGACATGAAAGAATCTGCGGTTGAAATGCTCGAAAAAGCCGGCCTTAGGGATGTTGAGCCCTTTGACCGTCCTGGTGCCTTGGGTCTTGGAATCCATGAAATGGGAACGGCCCGAATGGGTAGGAATCGCAAGACCTCGGTTTTAAACGGAAACAATCAACTACATGATGTCCCGAATGTCTATGTTACCGATGGGTCTTTTATGACTTCCGCAAATTGCGTAAACCCCTCATTGACCTATATGGCATTTACGGCCCGCGCAGCCAATCATGCCGCCAAAGAACTTCAAAAAGGAAACATATAATGGATAGAAGAAACGCACTCAGAAACATGGGCCTTTCGTTAGGTTATGTAGTGGCCACGCCCACCTTGATCAGTCTGGTACAAAGCTGTAAAAATGAACCTATTATCTCATGGACACCCGATTTCTTCAGTTTGGAACAAGGCCAGGTCCTTACCCAACTGGTAGATATCATTTTACCAAAAAGCGATAGCCCTTCTGCTTCGGAAGTGAATACCCATATCTTTATTGATCGGTTCGCGAATGAAGTAATGGAGAAAAAACAGCAAGATTTTATTAAAATGTCAATGGGCAAGTTTATCGATAAGGCGCTGAAGGACTCTGGAAAGAAAAGTGCCGAGGATCTGACGCCCGAAGATCTGGAGCCTGTTTTGGCCGAGGCCTTGAAGGTCTCAAAGGAAGATCAGACAAAAAATTTCGAACTCATCAATTCCTATACCGAAGCAATGGATGGTGGCAATCCACAAGAATTGGATGAAGGAGTCGCGCGTTTTGGATTTGCCAATAGCCTGCGAGGGTTGACCATATTGGGGTATAAGACCTCCGAGTATGTTGGTGAAAATGTCTTGGACTATTTGCCCGTACCTGGTGAATATATCGCTTGCGGTGACCTTCAGGAATTGACGGGCGGCAAAGCATGGTCACTTTAGGTAATCGTAAATGAAAAGAAGAAGTTTTATACAAAAAACAGCCTTTTCAAGTGGAGTGATTTCACTTGGAGGGGCTTTGGGCTATGCCACAAACCATTTTGAAAAAAACGTTCCATACCATTTTAACCTAAATTACGCACCCCATTTTGGCATGTTTGAAAACTTGGCCGGGAAGGATCTTGTCGACCAATTAAATTTTATGGCAGATCAAGGCTTTACCGCCTTCGAGGATAATGGTATGATGGGGCGAGACATCGCCATTCAGACTAAAATCGGTGAAACACTGGCCCGTCGCAATATGACGATGGGGGTTTTTGTTATTGATAAAGGTGGCAACATGGCAAATACCCTCGCTGCCGGAAAGCCCGAATATGTAGATATATTTTTAGAGGGTTGCAGAAAAGCGATCGATGTCGCCAAACGTGTCAATGCCAAATGGATGACCGTTGTTCCCGGAGGCTTTGAAAGAA
>JALHST010000318.1 GCA_022865355.1 Maribacter sp.
CCGTATTCGTCAAAAAATCGATTCGGGATCGCATATTTCCGCGCTTTTAATGGTATCGTCCGATGATAGGCCGTATCGAATACGGCTACTTGCCTTGCATGGGGAAATAACCGCTCTGAGATCATAATGCCCTCAAGATTATGTGGATTGTGCAGTGGGGCAAGTTTTGTGTTGTACTCGATTTCTTTTTTAACTTCTTCCGTTATAACGGTAGTCTGCGAAAACGAATCCCCGCCATGTACCACCCGATGCCCAACGACATCAAGTTGATTTTTATCATTGATGGCACCATTTTCTGGATGAAGCAGTAGGCCTGCTATTTTCTCCAAGGCTTCTTGATGGGAATTCAATATGGTATCTTCTTGAATATCAATATTAGAGGATTTATATTTTAAAAAGGTGCCCTCAGAACCAATGCGCTCGACGCTGCCTGAACAGATTACTTTTTCAGATGGCATCCGTAACAATTGAAACTTAATGGAAGAGCTGCCGGAATTAAGGATCAATATGTTCATGGTATTCCCTGTATTCCTGCGATTCATAGGCCTTCTGCTTGTATGGCGGTGATGATCACCGTATTGAAAATATCATCGACCGTACAACCGCGGCTCAGGTCATTGATCGGTTTGTTGAGACCTTGCAGCATAGGGCCTATGGCCAAAGCCCCAGTTTCGCGTTGTACGGCCTTATAGGTATTGTTGCCCGTATTTAGGTCGGGAAAAATAAACACACTGGCCTTTCCGGCTACCTCGGAGTCGGGCAATTTGCTTTGGCCAACTTTTATATCTACCGCGGCATCATATTGAATGGGCCCATCTATTTTTAGGTCGGGGCGATTTTTTTTGACGATCTCAGTAGCAAGGCGAACGCGATCTACATCCGTTCCAACCCCGGAAGCCCCGGAAGAATATGAAAGCATGGCAATTTTGGGTTCGATCCCGAAGGCTTTGCTGGTATCTGCCGATGAAATGGCGATTTCCGCCAATTGTTCGGCGGTCGGATTGGGATTGATGGCGCAATCGCCAAAGATAACCACCCTATCCGGTAAACACATAAAAAACACCGAGGAAACCAGGGATACTCCGTGTTTGGTCTTTACGAACTGCAGTGCCGGTAAAATCGTATGTTGGGTAGTGTGGATGGCACCTGAAACCATGCCATCGGCATGCCCTTTATAGACCATCATTGTGCCGAAATACGAGACATCTTCCATGAGATCCTTGGCCATGGTAATGTCTACGTTCTTATGCTTTCTCAGTTCGTGGAGCGTCGCAACGTATTCCTCAAAAAGCGGCGATTCTATGGGATTAACTATAGTGATTCTTGCTAAATCCAAACCAATGTCAAGTTTCGCAATTTTATCGGCAATCTGTTTTTTGTCACCGAGTAAGGTAATGTTCACGGCATTGGCGTCGATCAGGAGTTTGGTAGCCATTAAAATACGATCATCGGCTCCTTCGGGAAGCACAATATGTTTTTTATGTTCTTTGGCTTTTTTCAATAGATGGTACTGGAACATTCTTGGGGTTATTCCATCTGCTTTGAAGGTAATCAAGCGTTCGGCCAATAGTTCGGTGGGAACATATTTTTCAAAATCGCTGATAGAAATTTTGATCTTCTCTAAATTTTCGGCATAGATCTCTGATTTTATGGCCCCAATACTATTGGCGATGGCATAGGTCCCGTCCTGGACCGAAATTATGGGAACGACATCCGAAAGGCCTTCAATGAGCTTAATGATGGTATCTTCCGGGATGAGTCCGCCCGTAAGCACAATTCCCGATAACAAGGGATAATTTGCCGAAATATTGGCCTGCAGTGCCCCCAAAATGATGTCGGCCCGATCCCCGGGAGTTATCACAAGGCCATTCTCTTTTAAATGTACCAGATAATTTCGTAACTGCATGGCGCCCACACTAAAACCATCCACCTGGTTGTTGAGGTACGCTTCCCCAAAAAGTACTTTCCCCTGTAATTGTTCATTGATTTCCTTAACCGAAGGATTGGCCAAGGTCGGGTTTAATGGAATCGCACTTACCAATACACTTTTAGGTAGCTGTTTCTGAAGTCCGGCGACCACCAAAGCTATATTTTGTGTTTGCACTTTATTGGCAATGACGGCCAGTATATTTACCCCTTTGTCCTTGAAGGAGTCATAGGCGATTTGCAGATTGCCTACCAGGCCTTCCAAAGTCTTTCCAACGCCACTGGCAAGTATAATGGCGGGGATGCCCAGGTTTTTTGCAATTACAACATTGATGTCGAATTCGATGATGGTACCCTCCCCGGAAAAACTAGTGCCCTCCACCAGCACAAAATCAAAGCGTTCCTCGATGGCCTTATATTTTTCGATGATCCTGCCGATCATTTCATCGTCATGGTCTTCATTTTTCAGGCGGATTACCTCACTTCGTGTATAGGCGTAGGCATCCTTGAATTTTAGGTCAAGCTTAAAATAGGTGGTGAGTGTATGTATGTGATTGTCAATTTTGCCAGGTTCAAAATCGTCGATGATAGGCCGAAAATAACCCACTTTGGCGGTTTTGCCCAACAAGAGTTGCATCATTCCGAGGGCAACGATCGATTTTCCACTATTGCTTTCGGTAGTGGCAATATAAACTGCTTTGCTCAAGTGCTGGATTGATTTTTTTGAATTACAAATTTATGCGAATCTTTTTCGGTATGACATCGATTTGCCAAAAAATTGGCATTCCAGCACTTTCATGGTCTCATCAAAGAATTTCGAAAATAAGGTGATTAAAATAAGTCCTGGAATGACCCTTGTCATTTCGTGGCCAAGCCTTAAAACCTAATTTTAAGGCAAGTTTCAAAAATATGCATAATGAAGACCATACTCTACACAACCGATTATTCTGAAAATTCGGCCGCGGCCCTAAAGTATGCCTTAAAGATGTCACAGCAATTAGGAACTCGCTTGGTGGTGGGCCATGTATTTTCAGACATTGTCATCCTCGGTATGGAAGGAATCGATAAACCCATTCCACATGTAGAAAAGAATTTTTTAAAGGAACATCGAACGAGACTCGAAGAATTTTGTGAATTCCATCTAGGCAAGAATTGGGCATCCCCAAACTTGCAATTACAGGCCATGGAAAATCAATCGGTGCTTAAGGGTATTCTCTCCATCGCCGAAGAATGGCATGCCTATTTGATCGTAGTAGGCATGAAAGGCGGAAGTGGTCTGCGAGAGCTCATTTTGGGCAGTACGACAAAACAACTCATCGAAAAGGCCCCCTGTCCCGTCTTGGCCATTCCCGCAGATGCTGTTTACAACCCGCTCAAGACCATCGTTTATGCCAGTGATTTTGAGGAGGAAGACGTTTATGCCATTCGAAAACTTACGGAAATCGGTGAATTATACATGTCCGAAATCAAAATCATTCATATTTCAACGGAAGATGAATATAAGGGCCAAATGCAATTAAAATGGTTCAAGGAAATTCTAAGAAAGAAAGTAGCGTATGAACATATAGAGTTCAAATTGCTCTTTAGCGAAGATGTATTTGGATCGCTCCAAGGGTATCTTGATGACGTCGGTGCCGATATCATGGTGATGCTGGAACGCGAGGAAGCCGGGTTTCTCAAAAAATGGTTTCACCGTGATCTGGTCAAAAAAATGGAAACCCACGGGAAGGTGCCCCTCTTGAGTTTTCGCGGATCAAACCATCAACTTTTTTATTTTAAGGAAGCCCTGTAGGCTAGGTTGCGGAGGAAATCGCAGGGTAAGGTGCCAAATACGCAAGGGTGAAGGTACTCTGGGACATTCATTGATTGATTTGATTTAGCATAACTGTTTTAGGAAACCGGAACATAAGAATATTCCGGTTTCCCAAAAGCTTCAAAGCAATCTGAGATGGCGTTGTTCCTCTCTCGAGGATTGGGAAATTGTTCCCCCAAACAGTTGCCCAATCCCACAAAGAACAAAAGAACAGTTGCTACTTGTGAATGTGATGCTAAAATACACTAAGCCTTTATCTAACAAAATGATTTAGGTCAGTTTAGCTACTTTTTTATATGCCAACAGCGCACACGTACCTATTACTTTTTTGTGAACTGATATCAGGCTGGGCGTTATTGGTTGGTAATGATCCCCAATGTCAATGCAATATTCAAGAACAATCAGCACCGGGTTATCATAAGATTTTCAGGATTCCCTTTGCCTGCCGAATACTTCTTTTATATTGATACGGTAGACTATAGGGATGCCATTTTTCTTGATTTTACTTGAAAATTCCCTAATGAACTTCGGGTTCGTCTTTTCTTTTTCATGTACAAGCTTTTTTACGCCCTCCGAAAATTTATGGAGGAGGTGTTTTGCGGTAAGCCCTTCCAACTCCTCATACTCCCCATGGATCAATACCGATTTCCAATGAACCACATTCGAAATTTCGTCGACCTGGAATGACACTGAACTATTTTGGCGCATGGCCTCGATCTTCCCACCTTTTCCCGAATAACTAATGATACTGTTATTTTCAGGATCGAAGAAATAGGTAATCGGGACAATTTCGGGGCTTCCTTTTAAAATATAGGCAATCCGACCAATATAATTGTTGCCCAAGAGTTCGATACATTCTTTCGTACTTAAATCTTCCATTTTGGGTGCGGTGTAATAGTATGGTCTCTAATGTATGTAAAAATACACCGATTCATATAGAAACTATATGAAAATGATCAGTCTGTGAAAATCGGTCAATCCTTCAAGTGCTTCTAATTTCTCAAGACTGACTTAGGTCATTGTCGGCATTAGGGAAACTACCTAAATTTAACACGGAAAGTATTAATGAATCTAGGTTCATGTTCAGTATTAATCTAAAAAAACAAGATCATGAAAAAGTTATTATTGGGTTTATTGGCCATGGGTATGGCCATCCCAGCATTTTCGCAAGTGATTAAGACGGAGGAATTATCAGAGGTAACTGTAACCGCTACCAATTACAAGTATCTTAATAATATTGCTTCCGAAGAACCAGCCGCCATTCCCGTGGAATTATTGGAAAGAAAGGCCGCATCATTCGACCCTAGGGATTCAGAGTATTACCAAGATGATTTTGATCTTTATAATATCTCGTTTTTTATTCCAGAAGGAAAAATTCTTGCCGCCTACGATAGTAATGGTAAGATACTGCGCACCATTGAAAGGTATAAAGATATTAATGTGCCCGACGCGGTCAAAAAAGCAATTTACGAACGGTACCCAAAATGGACGATGACAAAAAATATCTTTGTCGTAAATTATCGTGATGCCGAAGGAGCCAAGAAAAAATATACGATTACGCTAGAGAATGGCAAGGAGACCGTCAAAGTGAAAACTGATGAGAATGGTAATTTCCTATAATTGATTGATTTTTACATACTTAAATTTAAATAATGATGTCTGTTTTAAAAGTTATTGAAATCTTAGGAAACTCAACGGTCAGTTTCGAAGATGCCGTTCAAAATGTGATTAAAGAAGTATCTAAGTCAGTTAAGAATATCGAGTCGGTATACATCAAAGATATGCAGGTTACGGTGAGCAATAATAAAATTGCCCAATACCGTGTAAATGCCAAAGTATGCTTTGGTATTCTGGACGATTAGAATTGGTAGCTTGGTTTAGAGGGGTATTCCCGGATACATGTTCCACAAACGTGTTCCTCGGAATACCTTTTTTAGTTGGTCTAATCTCCCCACAAAATTAGATTGACCGCATTCAAAGGGAAAGTATCCTTATTTTACGGCGGCTACTGATTTTATTATTCGGGCGTGCTTTGCTTATAGGAATCTCCATGGCCGCGCCATAAGCGAATCGTATGGGAATTATAATGACATGATCTTCCTCATGCCGCTACGCTAAAAGAAGGGCTATCTTGGTCGCAATCACAAAATAGGATACATGAAGGTAGCTTATTTAATAAAATACGGACCGGCCAACACCGCGTTTGATATAAGGGAGGGTGAAAAACCGCAACCTGGCCCGAATCAGGTATTGATCAAGGTGGATGCATTTGGGCTAAATTTCGCCGACGTTATGGCACGTTTGGGACTCTATAAGGCCGCACCGCCAATACCAGCTATCTTGGGCTATGACGTCGTAGGGTATATTGAAGCTTGTGGGACGGAGGTTCAAAATAAGAAAGTGGGTGACCGGGTCACCGCGCTCACACGATTTGGAGGATATGCAGAATATGCCATTGCTGAAAACGAAGTGGTGTTTCCCATACCGGCATCCTTTCCACTTGGCGTAGCCGTTGCCTTGGCAACTCAATATAGTACCGCCTATTTTCTGAGCCATATGATGGCCAACTTACAGAAAAACGATAAGGTTCTTATCCATGCGGCGGCTGGGGGGGTCGGGACTGCCTTGGTTCAAATGGCATTGCATAAAAAGTGTATTGTTTTTGGCACATGTGGCTCTGAGGAAAAAATCGCCTACTTAAGTAAGAATGGGGTGCATCATCCCATCAATTATCAGAAAAACGATTTTGAGGAAGCCATTCGTGCTTTGGTCGGAAAAAAAGGACTCGATGCAATCTTTGACCCCGTAGGCGGAAAGTCGGTCAAAAAAGGCTTCCGATTATTAGGGGCAGGGGGAAGGCTATTTACCTATGGCGTTTCTTCGATGAACCAGGACAAATCTGTTTTTGGAAAAATACGGATTTTGGTACAATTCGGAATCTACCACCCATTACAATTTTTAAGCAACTCGAAAGGGATCATCGGAGTGAACATGCTGAAGATTGCAGAGCAAAATCCTGAAAAAATCGCGACGGCAATGGCTAAGGTCATACAAATGACGGAAGCGGCCATCCTTACCCCGCATGTCGGAGGAGAATTTGAAATAGCACGACTGGCAGAGGCACACGAGTTTCTGGAATCGAGGAAATCTATAGGAAAAATTGTTGTAAAATGGTAAGCCATGGCAATTCGACAAAACTACTCCCATTTCTAAATAAGGTGGTTGTTATCAGCGGATCTAGTATGGGCATAGGACAAGCCTTGGCCATAGAATTGGCCCAATCAGGGGCGCATGTCGTCTTGAATGGCAGGGATGCCGAACGACTGAAACACACCAAAAACGAGTCGTTCAAAATCGGTCTGGCCACTTAGAGCGTCGTTGCGGATATTCGCAATCCGAGATGCTGTGAACAGCTTATTGAGAAAACCATACAACTTTATGGCCGATTGGATATTTTGATCAACAACGCCGGTATGAGCAGTCGTGGAGCCATTGAAAATATGGCAGATACTAATTTTCACATCCTCGCTGAAACCAATTATATGGGGCCGGCGCATTTGAGCAAATGCGCATTACCCTATCTCAAAAAAACCAAAGGCAGTATCATCTTCGTCAATAGCATCGCCGGATTTAGGGGCATGCCCTATAACTCTGCCTACAGTGCTTCAAAAATGGCCCAGGCCGCCTTAGCGGAAGCCCTCAGAATGGAATTGTATGAGTACGGCATACATGTGGGTATCGCCTTTGTAGGATTTACCGAAAACGATCCAGAAAAAATGATTTTAGATACGGATGGATCCCTGGTGTACCTCCCGAAAAGAAATAATATTCGTTTGGCAAAACCTGAATCGGTAGCTAAAAGCTTATATCAAATGATCATTAAACGAAAAGACAGGATTACCTTGACCGGGCTTGGCCAGGTTGCAAACTTCAGCATACGGTATCTGCCTGGGTTCAGTAGTTGGTTATTAAGGATGAATAAGAACAAAATAAAAAAGCAATTTACGATGATCGGAGGGCTCAAAGTCATGGATAACAACTTGGCCGAGAGTTTAGAAACGGAGATGAATGCGATTATTATCGAGGATGTTTGAATTTTCGGGTAGCTGCTTAAACACCGGATTCATTAAAACTCAACAAAGGCACCAAAATTTTAGATTCCATTGTGGCGACCAGGTCGCCATGAAAAAGTTGGTGATAAATGCCTTTTTCACTTCGTTCGAGCATAACCAAAATATCGGCGCCCGTTTTTAATACACAGGCATAAATGGCCGTAAAGATTTCGTCAGATACTACTACTTCGAATTCCATATTTTCAGTTGAGACCTTTTGTCCCAACATTTCCTTAAACCATACCATTTGTTGGTCCCCGGCGTATTCCTTTTTGTTAGTGACATGTACTACCTTTATTGCGGCATTGAAGGGTTTTGCAAGCGCTGTCAGTTTCTTGATCGCGAATATATCGGCCTCCTCAAAATCGGTCGCATAGATAATGGTTTTAATTGTTTCTGACGCATAGGTATGGGGAACCGCCATAACGGGGCATGGAGCTTTTTTTATCAAGGCTTTCGTGGTGCTTCCCAAAAAAATCTCTTTAAACCGGCTGGCTCCTTTAGTCCCAATGACCAACATATCAGCATCAAATCGCGCTGCATTTTCCAATATGGCCGCTACAGCCGAATCGTTTTCTGCCACTTCAATCTGCACATTGGTGTCATTCACGGGTATTCCAAGATGTTCGGAATAAAAATTCCCCAGTCGCATCGTATGCTCCTTAAATAGCTTTTTTTCCTTTTTGAGATAGGTAATTGAAACCGAACTGGGGAAGGCCACCGGGTCATCGAAAACATGCATGACTATTAGTTTGCAATTTAATTTTTTAGCCATGAAATGGGCCATGGTCAGGGCATTGACCGAATTCAGCGAATAGTCGGTGGCATAAAGGATCGTCTTCATTATATCCTGTTTAATTTATTAGGTGAAACTATTTAATTTCTTTGTGGTTTAAAATGACAATGGTCATTTATGAAGAATGGAATGCATGATTTTTGTCATTTTTAATGCTACCTCCCTCGACTATATTTATCCTGATAACACTAAATGTTATTTTATCATGGACAAAAAAAATAATGGTAAAGAACTCGATTTTTTAAAAAACGGTCCTTGGGACGAACTCTATGTGTTGACGCAGCACTGGAAATCGGATATTGAATTTTACAGGGACGACCTGCGTTTTTTGCACCATCTCATAGACAAGTACTTTATCTGGATTGCAAAACCGGAAAATTTAATTCTGGTTCAGGAACTGAAAATCAGTTTATTCGAATTGAATAAAAAGAGTCATGATTTATTGGAAAAAACCGGCAAACATTTACTTCAATTGGGTTATCTGATGGAAGAACCAAATAATGGGGATGCTGGGATCATTAAGATGGAACATGAACATCTGGAAGTGGAAATCACAGAGTTTGTAAAGGCGTTCAGAAGAAATCGAAAGGAAGTTTTTGCCATTACCGAATTTATTATTGATAGTGAGAAATTGGCAAGTATGGTTCAACAATAAGGGTAAGGTGGTAGCCACCTCAGGTATCGATCTGTTCTTTAACTTCATTGCCATCTCTTATAAAACGTAAATGCGATCAAAGGAGAATGAAATCTAACAGTCGTAGCAAGGGGTCGTTGATGCCCTTGTGAAGAGATTACTACCTTTAATAGACTCATAACAGATAATGCTGACATTCAAAAATTTTAATATCGCCGATTGGTTTTCGTTTTATCGGATCTTGGCCGTGCCTTTATTGGCAGTTCTGTTGTGGTTCGGCGAACGGCAATGGTTTACCTGGTTTTTACTCATAAGTTATAGTACCGATGCCATTGATGGCTTCTTGGCCAGAAAATTAAAAATAAGCAGTGCCAGAGGTTCGCAATTAGATTCTATGGGAGACCAAATAACGTTTTTAATGGGCCTTCTCGGCTTATGGGTTTTCGAAAACCCCTTTATGAAGGAGTATCTCTTGTTACTGCTTATCGCCTTTGTCCCATATATAATCCAGATGGTGATCGCTTTTAAAAAGTATGGAAAGACAACGGCGTTCCATACGTATTTGGCGAAGACCTCGGCCCTGTTGCAAGGGGTTTTTATCTTGTGGACTTTATTTTTTGGTCCTCTGAACTGGCTATTTTACCTAATGATAATCCTCGGGATTTTGGAGACCATCGAAGAAGTCACCTTGATTTTTATGTATGATACATGGGTGGAAGATGTCAAGGGAATTTATTGGGCATTGAAGGATGAACGCAGAATAACCAACGGAAACGTTGAAGCCCCTTAAATTTAAATTGGGAATCCAAACCAACGAATGCATTGAACAATTGCTGGATACACTTTATCAAAAGAAAATATGCTCGGGTATTTACATGGAGGCGATTTACGGTCCATAGCAGGGGTTGACGCTTTGATTCGCTTGATCAAGGACCAAGGCGATTTCGATCGGCTATTCGAATATTTGCACAAGGAGGATAGGTTAGTAGTTATGCGGGCTGCCGATGCCATTGAAAAAATCTCCAAAAGCCATCCCGAGTATTTGAAAGGGTACACTCAAGATTTGATCAAATTGCTCGATAGTGCGCAGGAAAAGGAATTAAAATGGCATCTCGCCCTGCTCATTACCAGGGTAGCCCTTGACCCAGACCAATTGCGCCATGTATGGCTCATTTTGACACAATGGCTTATCGATGCGAAGGAAAGCAAAATTGTCAGGGTGAATTCGCTACAGGCATTATCCGATTTGTCGAGTCAAAATATACGATTGGAAAATATCTTGGCCCATATGATTCCGGTTCTGGAGAAGGAGCCCATCCCTTCCTTAAATGCAAGGATTCGAAAATTGAAGAAACAGAGACGAAACATCCATAGAATTTAGGTGTCGATGTAGAGCGGGACTTCCTAAAACCTATGTCCAAAGTATTGAATCAATTACCGAATGGCCATCAACTCAATCGATAACGATTAAACAGTGCGACCAGGGTCCCAAACATTGAGAATTCAATTCGAAGCAGGTTTCGCTGCCTAACGCTTTTGGTTGCTGTCTCCATGGTAATGGGTACTATTTGGATAATTCTAAGAATGTAGCATATGATCATCATGGTATTTGGGCTTCCGGGTTCAGGAAAGAGTTTTTTTGCCGCGCGACTTGCGAAAGAGCTCCTTGCCGATCATGTAAATAGTGATCGAGTGCGAAAAAAGATGTTTTCCGAGCGCACCTACTCCGAAGTTGAAAAAGCGGCGGTTTATGATGCCATGTTGGTCGCTATGGAGCGAGCTATCAGAGAAAATGAAAATTTGGTACTCGACGCTACTTTTTATAAAAATAAGACCCGGCAATTATTCTTGGATAAAGCCAAAGAAGACATTTTTATTATTGAAGTACTTGCAAATGAAACCCTCATCGAGGAGCGCTTGAAGAAGAGCAGACCCGATAGCGAAGCCGATATGGAGGTCTATCAGTTGATCAAGCAACAATGGGAGCCGCTACCGTTGCCCCATCTGGTGCTTGAATCGAACAATGGCAATATTGACGCGATGCTCCAAAAAGCAATCCAATATCTGAACTATGACCCAAAAACAAATAGATAATCTTTTGTCCCATGGGGATTTTCCAGAACCGACCGGTCAAAGACGGTTGATTACAACCCATATTTCGTGGGTAATTGTATGTGACCACTTTGTATATAAAATCAAAAAAGCCATCAGGTATTCATTTCTTGATTTTTCTACATTGAAACTTCGAAAATTCTTTTGTGAACGGGAGATCGAATTGAACAGAAGACTTACCAAGGGCATCTACCTTGAAGTGCTGCCGGTCTATATAAAGAATGGGCGTATACAAATCGGCGGAAAAGGAGGATCAATTATGGAGTATGCCTTAAAGATGCGGAAAATGGATCCTGAAAAGCAGATGGACCTGCTTATATTGCATAATAAGGTACAATTTATGGATATTGAAAATTTGGCCGAATGCATCGCGGATTTTCATAAAAAGACAACTGTTATCCATAAGAAGGATGTCCTTGAAATCAAAGAAAAATTTAATGACCTCTCTTCCGAAAAGAAATTTTTGCTGAAGGAACTAGGGTATGAACGTTGTGTAATTATCGATAAGGCAATTGCTTTTTCCGACACCTTTTTAGGCAAAAATGAAGCCTTACTTAAAGACAGGCTAAAATTAGGGTATTATAGGGATGGCCATGGTGACCTACATACCCGTAACATTTTTTTATTGCCAGCCCCGCAGCCCTTTGACTGTATTGAATTCAATGATGACTATCGACAGATCGACGTTCTGAACGAAGTCGCTTTTCTGTGTATGGATCTTGATGCCCTCGATAAAAAAGAGTTTTCCGAAAGGTTCATAGACCAGTATAATAAACTATTCCCGACAATACGAACACCAGAGGAGCGCAGACTGTTCGTTTATTATAAATGTTATCGGGCAAACGTGCGGGCCAAGGTCAATAGTCTTCGCGCAAAAAGCACATCGAATGCCTCCGACAAGAAGAATGCCTTAATTGAAGTTCAAAAATATTTGGCCATGATCGAACACTATCTAAAAGCCTTGGAATAGCAAGGGTATTACAAAAACACATGACAATGAACACAAATTCTTATTACAAAAATGAAGCATTTTAATAGAATGAATCAAGCTTGGCCGATTCTTGCCATAAGTATGGTGGTTTTTTCGCAAATTTTAATTCTGACGGTTTTTGAGAATGCGAAATTACTCAGTATTGCGACGATTATTCTTTTTGTGCTGGGCATCATTTGGTATGCGAAGGTCCATTTTGAAAATCGCTACAAAAAAGACGTGGGAGCTGCCATCGATACGACCGCGTTTACGAATGAAATATTAACCGGGAATGACCTAGGGACCCTGCCTGTAGTAGTGCAGAAGTACATGCATTATGTTGGAGTGGTCGGCAGACCAAAAATTCATAATGTAAGGATAACTTTTGAGGGGAACATGCGCGAGAAAGGCAAGGATTGGTTCAAATTTTCTTCCGAACAATATAATTTTTTTAGTGCTCCCGCTCGCCTTTTCTTTATGAAAGCGAAGGTGCGGGGTCTACCTACAGCGGGCTATCATGCCTATAAAAAAGGCGGGGCGAGTATGCTGATAAAACTTCTTTCACTATTTCCGGTGGTTAATATTCGGGGAAGTGAATTGTTTCGTACCGAAACGGTCACTTTTTTTAATGACCTGTGTCTTTTTGCCCCTGCGGCCCTTATCGATGAACGCATACAATGGAAAGAAATCGATACCAATTCGGTGAGGGCCACTTATACTACCAATAACATCAGTATCTCTGCGATTTTGTATTTTAACGAGAAGGGACAACTGGTAAATTTCATTTCGAATGATCGCAGCTCGGTTTCCGAAATGCAAGCCTTTCCATTTTCTACCCCTGCCAAAAACTATAAGAACCTGAACGGCTACAATCTAGCTACATATGGCGAAGCGATCTGGCATTATCCAGATGGGGAGTTTGTGTATGGCAAATTTCAGGTGAAAAGTATTGAATATAATGTTTCGAGCTGCGCGTAATGAACTTAAAATTCAATGAAATAGGCTATTTGACCCCTGTAAATACCGAAACCCTCAATGCATGAAGCGTCAATTAGATTCTAGGTCTCGGGAGCTTAGTTACTGCATCATCAAGACAGAAAGTGCCTTTCAGGAAAACAAAATATGCAACCAGAACATGCGTTCTACACCTCGGTTATGAAAGAAAGAAAACTAGTACGGATCAAAATTGTCCATACTGCGATATGGCTTTTCTTTAATGTAGTGATATTCTACCTGCTATATGCCGTAATCGTGAACAAGATCGATTGGTGGGTCTGGCTTTGTATCGGCTTGGTGGTCATAGAGGGGGTGGTGTTGGCCGTCTTCAACATGTTCTGCCCTTTGACCCTTATGGCACGTAAATATTCTGATTCTACAAAAGACAATTTTGATATTTTTCTGCCCAATTGGCTGGCCAAATACAATAAGTTGATTTACACTTCGCTTTTTGGCATCGCCGTCATCATTTTGATTATTAGGTTGGTTTTTTATAAAAATACCTAGGGGTACAAATTCCTTGCCGTTAATCATACAGAGGTAAAGCCGCAAAATGGGTTCAATGAAAAGAGCTTGCGAATATATCCGCCCATCGTTTTGCATGCCCAGCAACCATTGACGCATGGGAAGCTAATTTCACAGTATACTACATGAGCTGGGACGTATTAGCACTACGAACTGATAATTGTCATGGTCTTATCGCAAGTATTTGCTACTTTTAAATAGTGCGCACTAAAGTAGTAAATGCACGAAGTAATTTGATAAACGATGAAGAAATATACTATCAACTTGGCGAACGTTTTTTATTTTTTCAGTATTTTGGTCTTGATTATGTGGATCTTGGTCGCTGCCAAAGTTATTCTTATCCCTGTATTCTTTAGTTTTTTTTTGCCTTGATGTTAAAGCCCATAGTTTCCTTTTTTGAGGCTAAATTTCGCAATCGAACCGTATCGATTTTAGCTGCTTTTTTAATCGCAGTTGTCCCTTTCTTTGCCACCATTTTATTTTTTATTAACCAATCCCGAATTTTATTCAGCGACTTACCGTCGGTAAATGAAAAGGTAAATAATTTTGCAAGTCAACTCATGGATTGGCTCAATCAACAATTTCAGCTGGATCCCGAGACGTCTTCCCGTTGGATTTCCAAAAATTTAACGGCCGTCCTGGATCTTCCCCTCAGCCTTCTTCAGGAAGGCGTGCAGTCTGGCACTGCCATTATGATATATGCGATCATGGTGGTCTTAATTACCTATTTCTTACTCTTATATAGGACTGCCTTCAAAAATTATTTCCTTGCCCAAATACATCCCGACTCCAGAAAAATATTGGCAGAACTTTTTGACCAAATTCAAAAACTTGCCAAACGGTATTTGATGGGCCAGGCATTGGTTATCCTCATTCTTGGATTTTTAATTGGATCGGGCTTGTGGTTAATTGGAGTTCCCCACGCCTATTTTTGGGGATTTTTGGCCGGCTTTCTTGAAATAATACCCTATGTGGGTACTACTATTGGGGTGATTTTGCCTTTTTCGTATATGTTAATGGTTTCCGATACTATTTGGCAGCCCTGGGCGGTCATCGGGCTCTATGTCTTGGTGCAACAAATTGAGGGTAATTTAATTACGCCCAATATCATGGGTCCGAGTATCAGGATAAACCCGTTATTTATCATCATCGGACTATTTCTAGGCGGATTTCTATGGGGCGTTTCGGGTATGATATTGGCCTTGCCCATGTTGGCGATTTCTAAGGAAGTATTCAGAACCTTTTACGTATTCGAACCTATCAGCTATTTGATGGAAGATGGCCTATCACGAAAGGGTCACATTTTTCTAGAAAAGTTCGATCACTTTAAGTACCGTATTTCGAGCCTTTTTTTTAAAAATAAAGAAGAAGAAAAAGAAGAATAAGCTATTTAAAACCCATTTCTTTTGGATGTCGCCCCCTTGAGTACGCGAGATTCTAAATTATGGGACAAAGTAGTGGCGGTATACTTTCGTTCTTAAAAAATAATTACCGTATTAAGGAGGTGAAAGCAGTGGTTCTGACCAAAATAGTTTCGCTGGCCGAAAACAATGCACCGCTCGCTTTGGTCCACCTGCCGATGCCCCGACCCAAAACCAATGAAGTTTTGATCTAGGTATCGGTGTGTGAGGGTTGCCTTACTGTACTCGACGAATTCGAAGGAAGAATATCGCCGATCAATTTGCGAATTATCCCGGGACATGAGGTGGTGGGAACCAGTATGGAAACCGATTGTCGAGGCACTCGCCAACCTTAAAAATGGAGGACGATGGGGTATTAATGCTTTCCGAAAAGAGGAGATCGATTAGGAGTACCTACTTCAGCTGTCCTAAAAGGAACATTGGTGGATAGAGAAGGATATTAATATAGTGGCCAATGTAACTGGCCTTGTTGTGCGAAGTTTTATGGCACTAGCGGCCGCGGCGGCCTTACGACCTGAAGCACAGGTATTTCCTTTGGCAATGGCCAATGTTGCCTTGCTCGAACTAAAAGAACGGCATATCAGGGTGGTTAAAGTCTTTACGAGATCGCAATTTGAAGCTGGATGCCAGTTTTAACAGTGTTCATCCTAAAAAGTGCTATCGATCAGCCTTGCCTTCTTTTTTCTTTTCTTTTTCTAATTTTCTAAAATAGCCCCGAAACAGAAAATTATGTTTTAAGGCTTCCATATCTTCATTGAAGCGTTCAACCCCCTGCTCCACGTTTCGCATGGTACTTTTCAATTGGTTTACCAGAGTGGAGTCTTTTGCTAAATAATTAATGGCCCCTTTGCCATCTTTGATACTACCCACTACGGTATTTAAATTCTCGGTCATTTTTTCTATTTCAATACTTGATTTTTCAAGATTAGCGAGCATGTTCCGCATATTTCCGGCAGAAATTGTATCCGATAAAAAAACCCCTGCGACACTTTTATCAAAATCGATATTCTTGACTATCCCATTTATGTCTGCCATGGCAACCTTCGCACTTTGACTGGCCTCTTTTAGATTTGTTAAAGTGTACCGCAGCTGGTTCCCCATGATCGTATCATTCAACAAGCGACCGAAGCTACCTTCTCCTTGGTTCAGGGAGCCCGTAACTTTCAATAGACCTTTCATCAGCAAGGCTAAATTATCATTGGTCATGCTCAAAGTGTTCAACATGTCGGCAGTTGCAATTTTGCTGTAAGACTGTATTTCATCCCCGGATTGCACGTAGGCTGCGTCTCCTTCGCCGGGGACAATATTAACGATCATACTGCCAACGAGGCCATCGGAACCTATCGTGGCGATCGCATTGGTCTTGATATGTTTCTGCATTTTTTTTTCGATCAACATATCGACGCGAATGGTCGTATCATTTACCATTTCTATGTCTTTCACCGTACCAATGTTGATGCCCGAATAGCGCACATTATTGGCTTTGTGCAAACCGCTTACGTTCTTAAAGATTGCATTTATCGTCAGGGTATTCCCGAACATATTTTGTCGGCTGCCTATAAGATACAAGGCGATGATCAGTAAAACGGTTCCAAGAATAACAAAAATCCCCAGTCTTATTTTTTCCGAAGTCGTCTTTTCCATAATCTGTAAATTACTAATTCTTTCTTACGGGTTTTCTATTACCAACTTATATTATTTTTTAAAGAAAGCCTCTACCCTGGGATCAGTTGATTGCATCAGTTCTTGGTAGCTACCCTCTGCATAATTGACGCCATCGACCAGAAGGATCATACGTTCCGAGATTACCCGTGCACAATCGACATCATGGGTTATAATTAAAGCTGAAGTGCCATATTTTTTTTGGATACTCCGCATCAATTCAATGATTTCCTTCGAAGTAATGGGATCCAAACCACTGGTCGGATCATCATACAAAATAATTTTCGGACGTAAAATCAACGTTCTTGCCAAGGCCACCCGACGCTTCATTCCTCCGGAGAGTTCTTCGGGCATTAGATCTAAGGTATGGGCAAGACCGACACTTTCCAAGGCCTCCATTACCAAGGGGGTAGTATCGGTAACATTGCCTAATTTCTCTTTATGCCTTCTTAAGGGGAATTCAAGGTTTTCCCGTACGGTCATAGAATCATATAGCGCACTACCCTGAAACAAAAATCCGATATCGGAACGAAGAATATCCAAGGTTTCGCGATCTAGGGTCTTGATTTCTTTTCCCATGACCGAAATATAACCACTATCAGGTTGCATTAGGCCGACCAGGCATTGAATCATGACCGATTTCCCGGAGCCTGATTTACCCATCACCACTAAATTTTCACCTTGGTACAATTTTAAGCTAAACCCATTGAGCACCTGATTGTCACCAAATGATTTATATACATTCCGAATGTCAATGATCACTTTCCTGTGATCGTCAGTTTTAGTATCATTTGGTATGTCGATCGCCTGCGTCGTCATAACTCGAAAAATATATCTGAAATGAATACGGCGATAAAATCGACCACGAATAAAAGCATCGAGGTAAAAACTACGGCCGTGTTCGCCGCCAGACCTACGCCTGCAGTTCCTTTTTTACAATAATAGCCCTTAAAACAACCAACCAGACCAATGACATACCCAAAAAAGAAGGTCTTAATCGTGGCGGGGATGAGGTCGCCAAATTCCAAGGAATCAAATACTTTATTGAAATAGAGCTGAAAAGAAACATCCCCTTTAAAATATTCAACAAGTGCCGATCCATATAGTCCGACGGCATCCCCTAAAATAACCAAGATGGGTAGCATAAAGGTAGTGGCCAGGATCCTCGTGACTACCAAGTATTTGAACGGATTGGTACCCGACACTTCCATGGCATCGATTTGCTCGGTCACCCGCATCGAGCCTATTTCGGCCCCTATGCCCGATGCAATGCGTCCCGCGCAGACCAGGGCCGTTATTACGGGCCCCAATTCACGAACGATCGATATCCCCACCATTCTCGGCATCCAGGATACGGCACCGAATTGAACCATCGTTGGACGCGATTGTAGCGTGACTACAAGTCCGATAATAAAACCTGTTACCAGCACCAAGACCAAGGAACGATTGCCCATCTGATAACACTGTCGCAAAAATTCCTTAAACTCAAATGGGGGTTTAAATATTTCCTTAAAAAAACGCCCAGCAAAATAGGAGAGTTCCCCTATTTCCTTAAAAAAATCCGCGATATTTTTTAGGGTAGTCGATTGTGCCATACCTGAACAATGCTGAATCAATTCAAGTACTAATGTATTAATCTTCCGCCGCCAAGTAAATGATAAGGGTCATATGTCGATAAATGAGTACGATTTCAGATTAACTGATCTTTCTCATTTTTAATAAAGAGGGTGCAGCGTAATTTTATCCTGTAATCCGCTACACCATGAAAACCACCTTCGAACTTCAACGTGCACCGCTTAAGTTAAACAAAAGGGCTTTAATCGGACAGTTGGGCACCTTGGATACAATTTGGAATATAGAAGTAGATGCCAATCGATTTTGTATCTCCTTTGAATATATGACCTTGGCAGATCTTGAATCGGTGCGCCGGGAAATCGAAGCACTGGGGTATTCGGTCATCAATGATACGCATCAATTTGATAGTACCGAAAACCTGAATTAAGACAGGATAAGTTTAGTATACATGACCAAACCGTATCAAATTTTTATCTTGGCCCATGTGTTGCTTTGGGTCTTTCTTTCATGTAATGTTAGACAGCAACCAACACGCGATAAAACGGTTGTTCCCGTAATTGAAGCGCATCAGGGTCATAAATCAACTTTTCCGAGTTATATTCAAGTTTCTGAAACCATTCGTATACGGGACTACTTCAAATTTATCGATTCTCTTGTGGTCGCTTACGATTCGTTGACTGAATATCCGCTGTCGGAGCATCTTTTGATTCGCGCCAACCCTTGGATTATAGATGTCTTGGAAAATACCGACTACTATCGTATGATGCAAAGGGATTCATTTGTTTACGATCAAAAACAAATGGTTGTTTTAAGGCCCATGGATTCACTTTTAATGCCCGATAAGACATCGGCAGATACACTTTTGCAGGCCTTTGCCAAGACCTATATCGATGTGAATCTTCCAGAATTCAAATTACGCATCATTGAAGATTCTGTTGTTCTCTATAGGTTTCCCATTCGAGTCGGACAGAACCGGAAAAGATATCTAAAAATGGGCGATCGGATAACCGATTTGAGAACGCAAGGTGGCAAAGGGCAAGTAATCGATTTTCGACGAAATCCGGCCTTTTATAATCCAGTGGATGGTAAGCGGTTTTATTTGACACGAAGAGATGATGAAAAGACCACGCTGATGCCCCAAATACCCTGGATCGAAACTGAAATCAATGGCGTTAGGAACGGTCAGCTTATACATCCGACTACAAATCCAAAAACTCTTGGTAAGGCCTCTTCCAATGGCTGTATTGGCGTAAGGGAAGCCGATGCCTGGGTGATTTATTACTATGCTCCCATTGGCACCATGGTGCGCATTCGTTATGATTTGGTAGTACCGGATTCCCATGGCGGGGAAGAAATTTTGAAGGACATCTACGGTTATGGCAAATCGGTTGATTAGGACCTATTCGCTGGACTTCGGGATCGATTTTTTACTGCCTCGTTGCTATTTTTTATAGAGATGTCAGGAAAATATTGGCACGAAAAACGTTCAAAAACCAGGCAAAATCAAGGCAGCGGCTTCACCATGATATCCTTGTAGTATACGACACTTCCTGGATCATGGCCTTGTAAGGCAAAGGTTCCACCATTAAGCACCCGATACACGCCATCGCCCTCTCTTTTTGGGTGTTCTGGTTCGGTATAATCGACCACGACGATATCGTTTATTTTTATAATGATTCTTTTGCCCTCTACTTTAACATATTCGGTATACCACTCATTATCGGACGCGTAATTTTCGATGACATCCTGAATGCTGTAAAGACTTCCGGTGCGCCTCCAATCTTCCTGCGAATTATTGACCTGTACCTCATAGCCGTATTTCGGCCAGCCGCCTTCCTGGTATTTTGTATGGATATAAATGCCCGAATTGGCGCCCGGTTTGGTCATAACTTGCGCCTTGAATTCAAAATTTTTAAAATTATGGTTTTCCACGGGGCCTTCATAAAATAAATGCGCGGTCGGTCCGGCTACCTTTATCGCACCATCTTCCACTGAAAAGGTGGCAGCATGGTCTCCGACCTTCCAGCCATCCAGGTTCTTGCCATTAAAAAGGGATATCCATCCCGAATCAGAGTCTTTATCTAACCCCTGTGCGTTTAGTACGGGACCAAAACCAAGAATTAAGACCAGTATTCCTATATATTTAATTGTGTATTTCATAACCGATTCACTTAGGATTTATCTGTACAAAGTATGAAAATTTTATTATAAATAGCATATACGAGGTCAGTAATCACCATTACGAAAAAATGGAAGGAGGCTTTGGCAAATCGGTAATAGTTGCTTTTAAAGCGTCAATAGTTGCTAGCACTGGGATGCACGCGTATTCTAACAATTATATAGTTAATCTAATTTAGTTTTTTTAATTTAAGACCTTCGATTGGCGATGTTATTCTAAATTTTAAATAAAAGATTATTGAACTATTTAGTTTGTGAAAAGCCCGGACAATTTCTTCTTAAGGATAAAGAAGCTCCAAAAAGAGGGGAAGGGGAGGCCCTACTACAAATCCTTAAAGTAGGTATTTGTGGTACCGACCTACATGCCTATCGGGGTAATCAGGCCTTTTTTACGTATCCCCGAATCTTGGGGCATGAACTGGCTACGAAGGTTTTGGAAATCGATGACAATCCACAAGGCATTCGGTCGGGTGACCGGGTTGTGGTTATGCCTTATATCAGTTGCAAGAAATGCGTTGCCTGTCGAAAAGGAAAGACCAACTGTTGCACAAATATCAAGGTATTGGGAGTACATGTCGATGGAGGTATGCAGGAGAAGATAACGGTACCCAATGATTTATTGCTGCCAGCCGGTCAACTTACCAGCGACCAAATGGCCATAGTAGAGCCTCTGGCAATAGGTGCCCATGCCTTGCGGAGGGCAGCCCTTAAAACGGGAGAGACCTTGGTGGTTATGGGCTGCGGGCCTATTGGTATCGGGATTTTAAAATTGGCCCAACTGGCTGGCGCGAAGGTCATCGCTATTGATAGGGACCAAAATCGTTTGACGTATGCCAAAAATGAGATTGGAGTCGAGTACGCTGTGAACGCGAATGATCAAGTGATCGAGAGGATCCGGGAAATCACCAACGGGGATATGGCCGATGTGGTCATCGATGCAACCGGTCATAAATCGGCGCTTGAATCGGGCATCGATTATATGGCACACGGAGGCAGCTATGTTCTGGTCGGACTATCGAAGGGTGAACTTATGTTCAAGCACCCTGCCATCCATGCGAAAGAAGCAACGATTCTGTGCAGTAGAAATGCAACTTTGGAAGATTTTAAAAAAGTAATTTCAGTATTGGAAACCGGGGCCTTTCCCATTGATTCATATATAACCCATACGGTCGGGTATCAAGACATGATCGCCCATTTTGAGGGTTGGTCGGATCCTAGGAATGGGGTTATCAAAGCCATGATTACATTTTAATTTGAAAGTACGAATAGACTGGAATGACGATAGACGCACATCAACATTTTTGGAAATACGAACCTCGGAAACATGCTTGGATCGATGACGAAATGGCCGTGATCCGACGTGATTTTCTGCCTGTGGATCTGCGTCAGGTCTATCAAGAAAATGGCATCGACGGTTGTGTGGCGGTTCAGGTGGACCAAACATTGGAAGAAACCGATTTTCTATTACAACTATCCGAGGAAAATGACTTTATCAAAGGGGTCATCGGCTGGGTCGATTTGCGATCGGAAAAAGTCGATGAGGTATTAAGCAACTATAAAACACATAAGAAAATAAAGGGTTTTAGGCATATTGTACAGGGGGAAGCCGACCATAATTTTTTATTACGCCCTAATTTTATGCGTGGCATCTCTAACCTACAAAAGTATCGGTATACCTATGATATTCTTGTTTTTCCGCACCAACTCGGCGCAACGCTTGAATTAGTAAAACATTTTCCGCATCAAAAATTCGTGATAGACCATATAGCCAAACCCTATATAAAGGATGGCTTTTATGACGGATGGGCCCTATTGATGCGGGAAATCGCTAAAAACGATAACGTGTATTGCAAATTATCGGGGATGATTACCGAAGCGGACTATCGTTCATGGTCACCGGAACAATTTTACCCTTATATAAATTTGGTGATGGAGGCCTTTGGTCCGAAGCGCATCCTATTCGGTTCTGATTGGCCGGTATGCCTGGTGGCGGGCAGTTACAGGCAGGTAAAACAAATTGTGACCGAGTATATTGCCAGCTTAAGTAGCTCGGAACAAACTGCGATCATGGGTGAAAATGCCATTCAATTTTACAATCTTTAAACGAAGTGAATAGTAGTTTTCAGCCACCCATACCACAGATCTTTTTGCGCATTTGTGTAATATCTAAAGGGTCACCCATATCTTTTTGTAGCTGTACCAAGTCATTGAAAAGGGAATCTATTCGTTTTTAAAGGAAAGCGAAAACTAGACGCGAGTGGTACCTGTCCATAATTTTACGGGATCGACGGTATCTTTTCTTTGATTGTTTTTCCCATATAATCTAATTCATCCAACGCCTTCTGTGTAAAATTAAAAAGGCTCAGGCAACGGTCTAAATTTTGATTTTCATAGGTGACCTTGTAGTAAATATTATCGTTAAGATAATCGGTCAGGGCACGAAGTCCGTGCAAGAAGGGCATAAAGACGACGCCATAGGACAAAGTGCTCAGTTCTTGCTGGTTTAATAACGGGCCTATGGAGGCCAAGCCATCTAAGAACGACTCAAATAGGCTCCTATCAAAAGTTATTTTGTCCAGGTTTTTTTCGTCTTCCGGAGCCGAGTTGGCAATCGTGCGGAGCGCATCCCCAAAATCATAATAGAAATAGCCTTTCATTAGGGTATCCAAATCAATTAAACACAAGGCGGTGTGTTCTTTTTTTGAGAAAAGGATATTATTGAGTTTGGTATCATTGTGACAAATTCGAAGCGGAAGATCCGTACGGTTCAATATCGATAATTTCCTGAAAATTTCAGGGACGAATTTAATAGGTTTTTCAGCCTGTGTTTTTTTGGCTAAACTTGCCTTGGTGTTCGCTGTTTTGAATTGTTCCATTCTAAAGCCAAGGTCGTGAAAGTGTGGGATGGTATCGGTGTAGTCCTGGATATCAGCATCTTTTAGGAGAAGGTGAAATTTTCCGATGATCCTTCCCGCTTCATAGGCAATCAACGGGTTCGTGGTCGTATTATAGGTGGTGCTGTCCCCCAAATAGGTCATCAACCGCCAATAGCCATCGCGATTTTCGAAATAAGTAGCTCCAAAAGGGGTTTTGATCAAGGTAATTTGGGCATATTCAGGGTCGGCCAATGCCTTAAGGGCTTGGTTCAAATTGGCCATGAGTCCCTCAATATCGCCAAAAACAATTTTATTGATACGTTGCAATATGTACCTCGGAAGTGCTTCGTCCAATACCAGGAAAGTGTCGTTTATGAACCCATTGTTTATGGCTTGGAGGGTATAGGTTTTAGGTGCAACCGAAAAGTGTTGCAGTATGGCACTGGCCGTAATGAGATTCTTAGTGCCCATGGGTCAACCTGATTAATTCCACAAGGGCGAAGGGTAACCTCCCTTATCGGTAGTTTCCTGTAATTGTGCAACCGCCATTTCCCGATCACTGGCATAGGTGACCCCGAACCATTTGCCACCCGAAGGGACCACTTTGACTACAACTTCGTTTTGCTGCACCATTTCCTGAATCACGAAGGGGATATAAATTTCACCTTTGTCAAGATTTTCCCCTTTTTGAAGAAATCTTTTTAGGTCCCGTTCGATGGCATCAAAAATTGAAGGCCGACAGATCCAATAGTTCATGCTCACTAACTCGTTGCCCGTAAATTCAGCCCCAGAATCCAAATCTACCACCTTAGGTCCCTTCTGTTCGAGCTGTGTGTGTTCGACCACCGAGCGTAAGGTGTTATTTTCGTCGGCAGTACAAACGCCCCGCGAAACAGACCCATAATCGGAGAGGGTATCCTTCAAAGTATATCCTACGAGTGCGTAGGCTTTGCGATACATAGGATTTTTAATGAATTCGGCGGCGTTCTTAAAGGCAGCTTTGCCATAATAATCGTCGGCATTGATTACAACGAAGGCATTGTCTATTACGTTTCTGGCTGTCCATACCGCATGTGCCGTACCCCAAGGCTTTTGGCGTTCCCCTTTATATTCGCAACCTTTCGGAATATCCATCAATTCTTGGGAGAGAACGTCTAGTTTGATATTCTTGGGAAGCCTTTGGGCTAAATGGTCTTTTAAAAAGTCAACGTTGTCCTTTTTTGTTATGGCAACGACGTGGTCAAATCCGTTTTCGAGGGCGTCAAAGATGCTGAATTCCATTAGAAATTCCTCATGGGGCCCTAGGCCATCGAATTGCTTTAACTTGCCATATCGGCTCCCACTGCCTGCTGCCATTAAAAGTAAGGTCATATATAATTAAATTTGATGGGGCAAAAATAATACATTGCGATTAAAAACACCCTGCAATGGTGATATACCTCAAATATTAGCCTTACAGATCATCTCATTCTGGTATCACCCACTTTTTCGACCTGATATTTATCATATTTTGCGTACATCTTGATGGCTAATTTTGTATCGAACCAAAATACATTCATGAACAATCTTATCCGAAAGTATAATATTCCCGGACCTAGATATACCAGTTATCCTACCGTCCCCTATTGGGACATGGGTACTTTTTCAGGAAAAAAATGGCAAGCAACGCTTGCAGCAAGTTTCGAGGAAAGTAATGCGAAAGAAGGGATAAGTCTGTATATTCATTTGCCCTTTTGTGAGCGTATGTGTACTTTCTGTGGTTGCCACAAGCGGATTACCAAGCGTCACGATGTCGAAAGCCCGTATATTCAATCTGTTCTAAAAGAATGGAAATTATATGGGGACCTTTTTACAACAAAGCCCATAATAAGGCAATTGCATTTAGGTGGCGGTACACCGACTTTTTTTTCGCCTGAAAATTTGCAACGGCTTATTCAGGGAATCTTTAGACATGCTGACAAGGCCATTGATTGTGAATTAAGTTTTGAAGGACACCCCAATAATACGACCCGAGCTCATTTACAGGCCTTATACGATGTCGGTTTTAGACGGGTAAGCTATGGTGTTCAAGATTATAATGAGACAGTTCAGAAGGCCATACATAGGATGCAGCCTTTTGATGCCGTCAAAAAGGTCACCGATTGGGCACGGGAAATCGGATATACTTCCGTTGGCCATGATATTATATTTGGATTGCCATTCCAAACGTTGGAGCATATCGAGGAAACCATTAAAAAGACGAAGGAACTCAAACCGGATCGTTTGGCCTTTTATAGTTATGCCCATGTGCCTTGGTTAAAGGGGAATGGCCAACGCGGTTACAAGGATGCGGATCTGCCCACGCCCGAAGAGAAACGCATACAATACGAAAAAGGCAAGGAAGCCTTGGTTCGGGCGGGCTATTTTGAGATTGGAATGGATCATTTTGCGCTGAAGACCGATAGTCTTTATACCGCTATGGAAGATGGTACATTACATCGTAATTTTATGGGATATACCGATTCGAAGACGCAATTGATGATTGGTTTGGGCGCTTCCAGTATTAGTGATAGTTGGTATAGTTTTGCGCAGAATGTAAAGAGTTTGGAGGAATACCAACATTTGATAGATAATGATATTATCCCAATCTATAGAGGGCATATACTGACCGAGGAGGACCAAATCATCCGAAAACATATTTTGAATTTAATGTGTCGTTTGGAGACCTCATGGGCCGAGAAAGCGAATTATTTTCCTGAATTGCCTGTTACATTACAACAACTCCAAGAAATGGAATCGGATGGTTTGGTTGAAATTTCAGAGGATCATCTGGTAGTCACTCAAAAGGGAAGACCTTTCATACGTAATATTTGTATGGCTTTTGACGTTCTCTTACATAGGAAAGCCCCCGAAACACGTCTGTTTTCGATGACGGTGTAAAGTGCTTCCATAAACCCAGCAAAAATTCCCTTTAAAGGGAATGAAAAAACAAAAAGAAATATGAAAAAAATAATAGTACCCATTGACTTCTCGGAACAATCGGAAAATGCCTTGAAAGTTGCGGCGGCCTTGGCAAAAAAGCATGGTTCCGAAATATTGGCATTGCATATGCTTGAGCTAAATCAGGCCATGTTAACCTCTTCGGAAGGTTTTCATCCAGAGCAAACGGTCTTTTTATTAAAAATGGCCGAAAAGAGATTCAACGAATTTTTGGATAAGCCATATTTAAAGGGTCTTACTATTACGCCTATCATAAAACATTTCAAGGTTTTCAGTGAAGTCAATGAAGTCGCCGAGCAGCATAATGCAGAGCTAATCGTAATGGGTTCCCATGGTAGTGATGGCCTAAAGGAAATATTTGTGGGATCGAATGCCGAAAAGGTGGTAAGAAATGCCGAAGTACCTGTTCTAGTAATCAAGAACGAGATACCCAATTTTAAGGTGGATCGTTTAGTTTTCGCCTCCGACTTCAAACTGGAGAATCTTTTGGCTTTTCAAAAGGCCAAGGCGTTTGCAGATATGCTGTCGGCTAAATTGGATCTTGTCTTTATTAATACCCCCGGGGACAACTTCCTTAGTACCACGGATGCCTATGATACGATAAATACATTTCTACGCAAGGCGAACGTAGCTTATGAAGTGGAAATTTTTAATGATTATAGCATTGAAAGGGGCATACTCAATTATAGTGAAAATTGTAAGGCCGATGCCATAGGGATACCTACCCATGGTCGCAAAGGACTTTCCCATTTCTTTATTGGTAGTATTGGGGAAGACGTTGCAAATCATTCAAAGATTCCGGTGGTGACCTTTAAAATTTAATGTCTGCCAACAAAGAAATAAGCAATTAAATATTTCAACGAAATGTGGAAGGGGAAACAATATGTCTCCCCTTTTTATTTTGATTGGTTCCACGCCGTCCACTTATTTTTTAAGCATGGGGAACAATTTCCTCACTTCAGCATCGGTAGGCTGTTTTCCGTATTCACAAATCTCAAAACTTTCGGCATGTTGAACGTTTACGGCCTTATCGCCATACCATTTTTTTAGACTTTCTTTGGTAAGTTCATTAGGGGGGGAATAGCGCCATTTTGACAACATTTCCAGGCGCGCCTTCTCCTCTTTGGGTACCTTGTCCAAATCCCCGGTTGTCCATGGCAACCATTCGAAAACCTGGGATTCATGGGCTGCCAAGGCATAGATTTTTTGGTCGAAGACCGAATCAATATCAATGGTAATGTTTGGTTCGAAACGACTTGGTTTTTTAAAGCTATCTTCGGAATACAGAAATACAGGATTCTTTTTTAGGGGAGGTACTTCGGGGGCAACATTGGGGACAATGACCATATAGGCGGCATCTTGGACCAACACCCCGGTATAGCGATGATCGGGATGATAATCATTGGGCCTGGGCGCTATGACGATATCCGCATGCCAATTTCTAATTTCCCGAATCACCTTCAATCGGTTTTCCAAGGTGGGCATCAATTCCCCATCTTGGTTGTCCAAGACGGTATATTCAACTCCGAAACGTTTCCCGGCTTCCTGGGCTTCCGCAATACGTATTTTTGCCAATTCCCCACCGCCTTTTTCTTGGTGGCCGGCATCTCCGTTGGTCAGGGAAACAAACTTTACGTTATGGCCCATTTTTGAAAAAAGTAGGGCCGTGCCACCGGCATCCATATCACAATCGTCGGGGTGGGCCCCAAAGACGATGACATTGATTTTTTCGTTTTGCGAAAAAAAGGGAGTTATCCAAATAAATAAGAATAGAGGTACCAGATATTTTTTCATAAGGCTTTTAAATATTAAATTAATTTCATTGTATTGGGATCCCAATTTACGGGCTTTTCTTCATAGTAACTCGTGTTGGCCAGTAAGGCGGCCCCTGCGGCCCGTAGTCCGAAAGTCGGGTCTTCGATTATTTGGCCTTTACCTCGTATGGCTTGAAAGAAATTATAAAAATGATCATGGTGGCCGCCTTTATAATCACGTGGCGCCTCCCAAGTGGTTTCCCCGGTTTTTAGTTCGGAGGATCTGGGTTCCAAATTTTTAAGCGCATACGCTTCACTAATTTTCTTTTGGGTTGCTTCGGTATAGGCAATCATCGAATACTCATCAGGTACCATGTCTAATTTGGAACGTGTAAGCTTTACCGAGTTTTCCCCAACTTCCATGACCCCTTCGGTACCGACCATTTTAAAGCCGCCACCGCCACCGCCACCGGCGATGAAATTCACACGAAAAGAAGCATTGAAAGCGGCATGGGTAGGCGTTTTAGGATAATCATAAAAGGTTAGGGTAACATCGGGAACATCACGGCCATCCTTCCAATAGCGCAGTCCGCCGGTAGACAAGGCCCTGTTAGGGCCATTTGAATCGAGGATAAAATTCAGCGTAGAAAATGCATGCACAAAAAGATCGCCCGCTACTCCTGTCCCGTAATCCTGATAATTGCGCCATCGAAAGAAACGGGTCGGGTCAAAAGGCACTTTGGGGGCCATACCCAAAAAAGTCTCAAAATCAATGGTATCCTGATTGGCATCGGGGGGAATGGGGTATTGCCAAGCTCCTTCGGCGGAATATCGGTCATTGTACATATCGAGTAGTACCATTTCCCCAATAGCCCCATCCCTATAGAGTTGTTTGGCTTTTTCGTTGCCCAGTGACGACAGTCCCTGACTCCCGATCTGGCATATTTTACCAGAGGTCTGATGCGCTGCAATAATATCCTGACCATCTTCATAGCGCTGTACCATCGGTTTTTCGCAATACACCGATATTCCGGCCTTAAAGGCGTCGATCGTGATTTTTTTATGCCAATGGTCCGGCGTGGCCACGATGACCGCATCGATATCTTTTCGATTCAATAGTTCCCGATAATCACGGGTCACATAAATATCATTGCCCCATAGTTCTTTGGCGCGATCCAGACGGCCGGAATAAAGATCGCATGCTGCTACCAATTTTACGCCGTCAACGGTCAAGGCCGCCTTGGTGTCATAAATTCCTTGGATCCCCGCGCCTATCAGCCCTAATTGGATTTGCTCGTTGGCCGAATATTGACCTATCTCATATTTTTTTGAAAGCAGAATTTTTTGCTCATAGGACGATGTCAAAATAAGGGGCGCCGAAGTCACTGCCGCCGAACCCAAGACGGCTTTTTTTAGAAACAGCCTTCTCGAGGTATGTTTTTTCATTATTGGTATGGTTTTAATTTGAACAAAAAGCGGATAGGAAATTACACCTTTTACTTAGGAATGCCAAAAAATTGTTTTATAAGGGAAAGAAAGTTATACCCTTATCAATATCGCCTGAAATTTGGGCGATGGTCTTCCCTTGCAGACTTTTTAAAAGCTTCTTTTTTGATGGGGCGACCAGTTCATGAAGCGGGCAGGGGCGCTTTTCGTTGCAGTTTTCCAAACTCAGCAAGCAGGATTGTATTTTTTGATGCCCCTCAATCACGTTTACAATTTTTATCAAGGGGTTATTCCTGTTTTCTTCGTTTAAAAAAAAACCGCCTCGGGGTCCTTTGGTCGATGAAACGATGTTATGTCGTGAAAGTTCTTGGAGCAATTTTGAAAGATAGGCCTGGGGCACTGCAATGGATTGACTGATGTCCTTGGCCATTATTTTTTGATTTTCATTCGAATACAAGGCCAGATAGAGCACTGCCTTGATTGCATATTTGGTGGAGTTTGAAAGCATTCTTCTTCGTGGTTCAACGAAATAAAGATAAAAAGATATTTTTATCCTAAATATGATTTTTATCATATTTTTCCTTCTTGCCGAACCATATTTTTGTTAACAAATCACAAATCACAAATCAATAGAAATGAAAATAGTACTTAAAAGTTTGACATTACTTTTCTCATTGTTGCTCTTAAGCTGCGGAGGAAAGGAAGAGAAAAAGAAAGAAGGGTTTAGTGTTGAAAGGCAAAAGACGGAAACCGAAAATCAGACAGAAGCCGCCCCCGCAGCGAATACGATACCTGCTTCCCAACGCGTCACGCTCGATGATAAAGGTGTTGGCCCGATTAAATCGGTCACTCTGGATGCAGAGATCGATCAAGCCTTGGCCGCTAAGGGAAAGGCTGTTTATGATCAGTTGTGTCTGGCATGCCACAGGCCCGACAAGAAATTCATAGGCCCTGCACCAACGGGTATTTTGGAAAGACGTTCCCCTGAATGGGTCATGAATATGATCTTACATCCTGAAATGATGACCAAGGACGACCCTTTGGCCAAGGAATTAATGGCCGAGTTCAATAATGCCCCTATGGCCAATCAGGGGCTTACCGAAGAACAGGCAAGAGCAGTTCTCGAATATTTTAGAACCTTAAAATAATCATATATGAAAACAACGACCAACTTCAAAATACTGATTCCTTCGCTTTATCTACTGATTTTCATGTTCAGTTGTAAAAATGAGGTGAAACCTACCGACCCTAGCACCACCGAGGTTCAGACAGCGGTGCCAGCCAAGCAGGGACAGGCTTTTATTAAAGACGACGTTTCAAGGCCCAACGTACTTCAAATTGCCATGCAATCCCCGGACCATACCACTTTGGTAGCCGCAGTACAAGCTGCGGGCTTGGAAAATGCTTTGGTAAACGCCGGGCCTTTAATGGTGTTCGCACCTACCAATGAGGCTTTTGATGCCCTGCCCGAGGGCACGGTTGAAAATCTGTTGAAGCCTGAAAATAAGGAGATGCTTGCCAGTATTCTCAAACATCATGTAACCCCAGGGAACTATAGTAAGGAATTCTTGAAGAAGTTCAAAAAATTAGGTCAGGCCGATGACCAAAATGTGTTGGTCGAAGTAAAAGGGGACGACGTCTATGTAGGCGGAGCTAGGATTATTGCTAGTATTCCGGCTGGTAACGGCATCGTACATGTCGTTGACAAAGTAATACTGCCGCCTTCGAAAGAAAATTAAAAACCACAATATAACGATAAAATTTAAAAAATGAAGAAGCTAAACTTTTTAATAATCGCCCTTTTAGGACTTACCACGGTCTTTATCGGTTGCCAACCGAAAAGTAAGACCACAAATGGGGCTTTGTCCTCAAATGCGGCCGAACGGGTCTATGTGGCCCCAGGGCAGCATGATGAATTTTATGCCTTTATTTCAGGAGGATTTAGTGGGCAATTATCGGTCTATGGTCTCCCTTCGGGAAGGCTTTTCAAAGTAATCCCCGTTTTTTCGCAAGATCCTGAAAAAGCCTATGGATACAATGAGGAAACGAAGCCTATGTTGAACACTTCCTACGGTTTTGTCCCATGGGACGATGCCCACCATCCCGATATCTCGCAGACAGCTGGGGA
>JALHST010000319.1 GCA_022865355.1 Maribacter sp.
GGGTCGGGGGTTCGAGCCCCTCATTGCCCACAAGAAGTCATCGATCCGGATGGCTTTTTTTGTTATGTGCAAGTTCTACATCCTATATTCCAAGGACCTGGACCGTTATTATATGGGCCACAGCTGTGCTGCCCTTGAAAACCGACTTCGGGAACATCTATATGGCCATAAGGGATTCACGGCAAGGGCGAAGAATCGATTGATTAGGTCAATTAAACAGGTAATCAGTTCTTGATCAAATGCTTGGGAAAATCTTGAACCCTTTGACAACATAACTGATCCATAACCTGTTGTAACTGAGTTTTCAAAAGCGATATGGTATGGTCACCGCCCTTATTGCCCAAGGCAGAAACACCGTACATAAAGGAGCGTCCCAAAAAAGTAAATTTGGCTCCACTGGCCAATGTCCTAGCTATATCGGGACCTGAGCGCATGCCACTATCCATCATTACGGTTAGTTTATCCCCATAGCGCTTTGCAATCCGGGTCAGTGGTTTTATTGTAGACTCTCCAGCATCCAACTGCCTACCCCCATGGTTCGAAACGATGATTCCGTCTAAACCCAGACGAAGGGCAATTTCGGCATCTACTTCATTGGCAACCCCTTTAAGTACCAATTTGCCTTTCCACATGTCCCGAATGGGCTTAATTTTCTCTTCGTTCAATCTACCTGAAAATGTCTGATCCATAAATTTGCCCAACTGAGTGATATCCAAATTCTTGGGCATATAGGGTTTTAAGGTCGCGAAATTGGGCTGCCCATGAACGAGCGTTTTAAGCGCCCATTCAGGCTTTCCCATAATTTGTACTATGTTTTTTATAGACATTTTCGGGGGCATGGCCAAACCATTGCGAATATCCCGAGGTCTAAACCCAAAAGTGGGGACATCACACAAAATGACCAGAACGGGACAACCGGCAGCTTCCGCCCTTTTGATGATATCATCGCGCAGCCTATTTTCGGTAGGATGATACAATTGAAACCAGGCTTGTCCCTCGGTAATTTCGGCTATTCGTTCAATACTGCTTGTAGAGACGGTGCTAAGAACAAAGGGAATATTATGGTCAAATGCCGCTTTGGCCAGTATTTCGGGAGCATTTGGCCACATTAATCCCTGAAGACCTATTGGTGAAATACCAAATGGGGCATCATAGGTTTGTCCGAACAAGGTTGTACCCATATCCGAACCTGTATGTTTGTTTAAATAAAAAGGCGACAACTCCACCTCGCGTATTTCGGAGGTGTTCTTATGTAGGTTAATATCCTCATTGCAACCACCGTCCAAATATTCAAAGGCAAAATTCGGGATCTTTTTTTTCGCCCGAAGCCGTAAATCATCTACCGAAGGGTATTGGGCATTAAATTTTATATTTGTAATTCTTCCCATAACGCGTGTTATTTATACTCTTTTAAGAAACATTGTAACATTGGCTGGTTCTAGACCCTATGATTTACCGAATATCATATACTTTTAAGGCCCTATAGCCATAAAGAGCAACTACTGCAAAGCATACCAAGGGGAGTGCAAATGAGAAATTTACTTCGGGCACTCCCATGATTCTCACGTCGTCGTATGCCGTACCGCCTAAATCCAAAACCAATCCTTGTAAAACGGGCATAAAGGCGCCTCCGACAATGGCCATGACCAGAAATGCCGATGCCGGTTTAGCATCGTCCCCTAAACCGTTTAAGGCGATGCCATAAATGGTAGGAAACATCAAGGACATGCAGAAAGATACCAGGACCAAACTGTAAAGACCACCGATTCCTTGAATAAAAATGGTGCCCGTGCAACAAACAATCGCCAGCAGGGCCAAAATCATCAATAACTTTCCAGCGTTAATAAATTTTAAAAGATAGGTACATAAAAATCGCCCAAGTAGAAATATTCCAAGGGCTGCATAGGCATAATTCACCGCATGAGCGTTGTCAATACCCAAGTTTTCGGCGTATTGATATATGTAGGTCCAACACATTATCTGCGCCCCGACATAAAATAGTTGTGCCAGGACCCCACCGACAAATCGTTCCTTTTTAAATATTCTGCGAATAGAATCCCACATACCCTCCACATTTTCTTCCTTGCGTGTTTCGGGCATTTTTACCAGTAGAATAAGGACCATCATAAATAGTACAAAAATGCCTAGGCCGACATACGGATTTCTGATTACCAAAAGATCTGCTGTTTTAATCGAAGCCTTGGCAGTCACTTCCAGGGTTTCGTATATACTATTGCCTTGGGCATCCAAGTCATCTGATTGTAAGGTTCGCAGGATGAAGACCTGTGCGACCAGCAATCCCGATAATGCCCCTAGTGGATTGAAGGCCTGTGCCAGATTTAGGCGCTGGGTAGCTGTTTCTTCCGCTCCCATGGAAAGGATAAACGGGTTAGCTGTGGTTTCTAAAAAGGCCAGCCCAAAGGTCAAAATATAGAGTGCCAAGAGAAAGAAAAAGTAGTTCTCCATGGCTGCCGCTGGGTAGAACAAAAGGGCTCCTAGGGCATAAAGGGCAAGACCGACCAGGATACCAGCCTTGTAGCTATATTTTTTCACGACAAAGGCAGCTGGCAGGGCCATTGTAAAATATCCCCCATAAAAGGCGGCCTGAACCCAGGAGGCCTGTGTATTATTTAATTCCAAAATTTTCTTAAACGCCGAGACCATGGGATTTGTAATATCGTTTGCAAATCCCCAAAGGGCAAAGAGTGAAGTAATTAGAATGAATGGGAGCAGTACTTTTTTGGAAACGACCGGGGGTTTTTGAATGTTTTTCATAGAGGTAGCATAAGTCTATAAGGCGCGATCTAAATGGGTATATCCTCCATCGACATAAATCAATTGGCCGGTAGTATGACTCGATCTGGCCGATAACAAGAACGCCACCATATTGGCAATTTCCTCGGCCGTAGTCATACGATTTTGGAATGGAATTTTCGAGGTGATTTCTTTGAGTTTTTGTTCTGGATTCGGAAATGTTCGAATCCATCGTTCATACAATGGCGTATAACATTCCGCTACGATTACAGAATTTACACGAATCGAATAGGGCAATAATTCAACGGCCCATTCACGTGTCAAAGCATTGCGACCTCCATTGGCGGCGGCATAACCCGAAGTACCTCCTTGACCTGTTACAGCTGTCTTGGACCCTATATTGACGATAGCACCTTTGCTTTGTTTTAAGGCAGGGAGGCAATGGTGTGCCATAAGGTAATAGTGGGTAAGGTTGCGATTGATCGACGCAAGAAAATCCTCGTAGCTTCCAGCCTCCAAACCAATCCCATCATTGACGCCGGCATTATTGACCAAGCCAGCTATCGTGCCAAATTCGGTCATAGTTCTTTGAACGGCCGCTTCACATTGTTTAGGATCGGTGAGTTCGGCAATTGCATAGAATGCCCTTTTTCCTTGATCTTCGATTTCCAGTACTGCCGCCTCGATATGTTTTGTATTCCTGCCGATGATTACCGGAATTGCCCCCTCCTGGGCTAGCACTTTGCAGATGCCATTACCGATACCTTTGGAACCCCCCGTTACAATAATTACTTTGTCTTTTAGTTGCAGGTCCACGGCTTTGCTCTTTATTTATAGGATTTTACATGTTGTTTGGCAACACCCAGTCCCTCAATGCCCAATTCGATAACATCGCCTTCCTTTAGATATTTCGGTGGTTTCAACCCGAGTCCGACACCAAAAGGCGTTCCGGTGGAAATAATATCTCCAGGCAATAAGGTCATGAACTGGCTTATATAACTTACCACCTCCGGAATATCAAATACGAAATCGGAGGTATTGCTATTTTGCATGGTATCACCATTCAATTTTAGCCAAAGATTTAGATTGTGCGGATCCTGAATTTCATCTTTAGTCGCTAAAAATGGGCCTATAGGGGCAAATGTATCACAACTCTTCCCCTTTACCCATTGTCCTTCCCGTTCCAATTGAAAGGCTCGCTCACTCACATCATTATGCAATACATATCCACAGACAAAATTCATCGCATCCTCCTTACTTATATATGTGGCCTTCTTTCCTATGACGACGGCCAATTCAACTTCCCAATCTGTTTTTTTGCTGCCTTTTGGAATTATAATATCGTCATTCGGACCTATGATCGCCGTGGTTGATTTAAAAAATAATACAGGTTCGGAAGGAAGCTTCATGCCGCTCTCAGCGGCATGCTGGGCATAGTTAAGACCAACACAAACGAGCTTGGAAGGTCTTGCAATTGGCGGTCCCAATCGAACGTTGTCAGGAACTTTAGGGCATTTGGCCTTATTATGTTTTAACCATTCCTTCAATTTCTCGATCCCACCCGCTCCTAGGAAATCTTCATTATAGTCGGGAACATAGGCAGAAACATCCAATCTTGAACCGTCACTCCATATGATTCCTGGCTTTTCACTACCAACTTTTCCGAATCGAATTAATTTCATTTTTTAATTGTAGTTTGTTAATAATTACCGTGGCTATATATTTTCAGGACTTACAGCATGGCTAGGTCCCACTATTCGATCAACTATTCAACTTTATATATCCTCCGTCAATCGGAAAATCGGTTCCAGTAATAAATGAGGCTTCATCGGAACATAAATATAGTGCTAAGTTTCCAATCTCCTCGGGGGTGCCCATTCTACCTATAGGTTGCGTCTTTGATAGTTTGTCGAACATTTCTTTTTCCCTTCCCGGATAATTTTTGCTAATAAAGCCATCTACAAATGGGGTGTGCACGCGGCCTGGGGAAATACTATTGCACCGAATACCGAAATTAACATAATCTTTGGCAACAGAATAGGTCATGGTCAAGGTAGCCCCTTTTGACATAGAATAGGCAAAACGATCGCTGATACCAACAGTGGCGGCAACAGAAGCCATATTTAGGATGACGCCACCCTTTTCTTTCATAAAAGGGAGGGTCGCATGTATACAGTTATAAACTCCTTTGACATTCACATTGAATATGTTATCAAAATCGGCTTCCTGTGTGTTTTCGGCATTACCGATATGGGCAATCCCAGCATTATTGATCAATATATCGATGTTACCCTCCTTTGCTATTTTCCCGATTACGTTTTTAACCTCCTTTTGATCGGCAACATTACACTGGTATGTTTTCGCAATGCCACCCTTAGCTATGATTTGATCAAGGGTAGTTTGGGCATATTCTGATTTGAGTTCCAAAATATGCACCACAGCTCCATTTTCACTGAGCGCCAGTGAAATTGCCTTACCTATTCCGCTTCCGCCACCGGTTACGATGGCCGTTTTACCTTTTAGACTAAATTTCATCAATTCCTGTATAAGTGTTATTTAAAAAATGATTATCCAGATACTTTCTAAAAATAGGGTGCCCAATTTTCCTTTAAGGTTTTATAAAGGTATTTCCTGTCTCCATACCCTGCCATCCGGAAAGCTATAATCCTTCAATGATTTCGGCTTCATTGTTATGCTATACCCTGGCA
>JALHST010000035.1 GCA_022865355.1 Maribacter sp.
GCCCAGCAATATTTTCAATGCCGCCAGTGATAATGGCAACATGTTGCAGGTGATTTTCTTTGCGGTATTCTTTGGTATCGGCTTAATACTCATCCCTGAAAAGCAGGCCACCCCGGTAAAAGACTTTTTTGATGGCTTCAACGAGGTTATCCTTAAACTGATCGATCTGATCATGCTGGCCGCCCCATATGGCGTTTTTGCCCTTTTGGCCGCCTTGGTAGTCGAATCACCTAGTATGGATCTTTTCAAGGCCCTTGCATGGTACGCCATTTGCGTTTTATTAGGTTTGACCTTAATGCTGGGGGTATACCTGCTCATTGTGTACGTATTTACAAAAAAGAGCCCCGCCTTTTTTATGAAGGGGATGGCCCCGGCTCAATTATTGGCCTTTTCGACCAGTTCAAGTGCCGCGACCTTGCCCGTAACCATGGAAAGGGTAGAGGAGCATCTTGGCGTCGAGGAAGAGGTAACCAGCTTCGTGTTGCCCATCGGGGCGACCATTAATATGGATGGAACCAGCTTGTATCAGGCCGTAGCCGCTGTTTTTATTGCCCAGGCCTTCGGAATGGACCTTAGTTTTTCGACCCAAATGGGGATTATCGTGACCGCAACCCTGGCCTCCATCGGAAGTGCAGCGGTCCCTGGGGCCGGCATGGTCATGCTGGTCATCGTATTGGCACAAGCGGGGATCCCTGAAGCCGGACTCGCCCTGATATTCGCCGTTGACCGCCCATTGGATATGTGTCGTACGATCATCAATGTTTCAGGGGACGCCACGGTTTCTATGGTTGTGGCCAAGTCATTGGGAAAATTGGGCGAACCGAAGGTCAAGAATTGGGACGATAATTTGAAGGAAGGCAACGCTTAAGGCGTTCCCAAATACCGTACAGTATCTTCAATCAACCTAAAAATTTTGCCTTTAATTCAGGTGTAGGCACCATACATTGCTCTTTTTTGCCATACCATGAATACCGATTGCGTGCAATAAAATCGTATACGATATTTCGTAAACGAACGGGAATCCACCTAAATAGGGCAAGTACCGACCAAATACCTCCTATGTCACGCGCAATTTCAATGGTGGCGTCAGATTTTATATAATAGGCGATGCCGGGTTCGACCAGGATTATCGAATCAACGACCGACGTATCGATATGGCGCTCCGAGATCAGTTTTTGACCGATATCACTTTGCAATGCCGCGAAGCGATAAATATCTTTTTTATCTCGTTCAATGATATGCCGCACAGCGCCGTTGCAAAGATTGCAGACACCGTCGAAAAGTATGATCTTGTGTTTATCTTCTTTCATGTTGATTTTCAAATTTTATAGCTTGGCCTACTCAGGACGTAGCCATCTATCGTAGTTTTCGAAATGGCTATCCACTTGCTTGGTAGATAGTTTTCCAGAGTTCGCAACGCCATATATCATCACGATGCCGCCGGCCATGACTTCGGCAGGTAAACCCATGAAAAGGCACGCTAATTATTTAACCTTCTCCACCAATTCCAATTGATCCGTGGCCACATTGGTCGTAAACATCCCATAATTGACCACCGCCTTGTTTTTTTCGAGTTTATCGATGCTGCCCACCGCTTTCCCATCAAAGAGCCGTACCCGATCGCCGACGTGGAATACGGGCTTTGGTTTGTGCTTTTCCTTAATTTCGGCTATTTTCTTCTGTACCTGCTTTTTTTTGCGGATACCCTTTACTTCTTCCTGTACTTCTTGGGCCACTTGCGCCTTTTTTATGCGCTCTTCTTTCGCTTCGTTGGCCGATTTCTTCTTGCGCTTGCTGTTTTCGGTTTCGACGATGTGCAATAGCTCGGATACGAGGATGCGCTTTTTCTTATCATGGAAATATTTGTCGGCAACCTTGTTCACCTTGTTGCCCAATAAGATCATGCGCTGGTCGTGGTCGTAGAGTTCCTGATAATTTTCTAACTTAGACCGCACCTTTTCGTTCAACTTTTCCAATCGGGCCGCTTCTTCTTTTGCCTTCGCTTCTTCCTCCCGCAATCTGGAGCCCGTTTTAGCCATTTTGCTGCGTTCTTTTTGTAATTTGGCTATGGTGGCATCAAAACGAACTTTTCCGCGCGCTATCTTCTTCTTTGCCTTGTTGATGAGGCTATAGGGTATGCCGTTCTTCTGCGCTACCTCAAAAGTGAACGAACTGCCGGCTTCCCCGAGCACCAGTTGAAAGATCGGCTCCAAGGTCGTGCCGTCAAATAGCATATTGGCATTGGTGGCATGCGGCAGTTCATCGGCAAGGGCCTTTAGGTTTGCATAATGCGTTGTTATTACCCCATAGGCGCCACGTTCATAGAACACTTCAAGAAAGGCCTCGGCCAAAGCCCCGCCCAATTCGGGATCGCTGCCCGTGCCGAACTCATCGATAAGAAACAAGGTCGACCTATCGCATTTTCGCAAAAAATTATTCATGTTCTTAAGACGATAACTATAGGTACTCAGATGATTTTCAATTGATTGGTTATCCCCGATATCGGTTAGGATGGTATCGAAAAAGCACACCGAACTTCTTTCATGGACCGGGATAAGTAGCCCTGACTGTAGCATTAATTGAAGTAAGCCGATCGTTTTCAGGGTGATACTCTTGCCCCCAGCATTGGGTCCTGAGATGACGATAATGCGGTTTTGGGAATGTAATTCAATGGTTTGTGGAAAGGTTTTTTCATTATTTCTTTTATTGTTCAATAATAAAAGGGGATGATAGGCATCCCGTAAATATAGTCTTTGAATCGTGTTGATTTCAGGCAAAAGAGCATGCGTCTCGAAGGCATATTTTGCCTTGCCGGACGTTATGTCGATCTGTGTCAAAAAAGCTTGATACGATGTGATGAGCGGAGTATAAGGCCGAATCTTGGCGGTCAGCTCCTTGAGGATGATTTGTATTTCTTCCTTTTCGTCATACTCCAAGTTATTGAGTTCCCGGCTGAAGCGCAGGGTGACCTCGGGCTCTATATAAACAATGCTCCCGGTTTTCGAGGACCCCATGACAGTGCCTTTTATTTTTTTCCGATACATGGCCTTTACCGCTAAAACCCTGCGATTTTCAACGACCGATTCCCGAATGTCATCCAGGTAGTCGGAGCCCTGATAGGTGTGCAAGGCCGACGCAAAGCTTTGGCCGATCTTGCCCTTGACTTGATGTATCTTCCGTCGAATCGAAAACAAGGTATCGGATGCCCTATCCTTGATTTCGCCAAATCGATCGATGACCGCATCAATTTGAAGGGGAATTTCAGTATTTATGGCTACTTCTTCTGACAAGGCAAACAGCAAGGGGTAATATTCCTTGAATTTGGCAAGGAATTTTTTTTGAGCCATTACCGTGGTACAAAGGCCTCCGATTCTTCGAAATCCACTAACTTCCAAGACCGTATTCTCGATTTTCAAAAGTTTTAATTCACTATTGATGGATTCAAAACCATGATTCGGGATACGATTGTCACTGACCAGGGATGATAAATATTCCGAAGTTTGCCCCAGTAGGATCCTTAGGGCCCCTAAATCGGAAATCGGTGCGATTTCGAAGGCCTGTTCCTTTCCCAATTCGGTGGTGCATCTGGCAGAAACTTGCTGTAATACCCTCGGAAATTCCAGATCTTGAAGAGTCTTTGTTTCGATTTTGTCCATTTTTAGTTTTAATCGTCAGCAAAGGTAGCGATTCGGCTAGAAAAGATGTGCCTTCCTAAACCTACTAATCCATTATCGGCGACTTTCCACAATTGGCGAAAGTGGAAATGTAGCTACAGCAAAATCTGAATTAGGATGTAAAACTTCGGAAAAGAGGTATCAAAAACCGGATAAAATCGGCATATTCTGCGATAATACCATGATTTTTAGTGCCTTTCTACAATATTTTGATAGGAAAGTATGTTCTAGCTAGGTATTAATCAATAGTATGCTCATGCAGAATGAGCCCAGTAGCCAAACCAACATGAAAAAGTATTACCTACTATGGGTGTCGCTTTGCGGATTTATCCTGATAAATTGTAGCCCCACCAAACAGATAGTACTACAGACCCTAGAGCCTTCACCGGTTACTATTTCAAGTACAATTAAAAAAGTGGGCATTGTCAATCGAAGTTTGCCCCAAAATGACTTAAACGGTGAGACGGGCATCGACCGTATGGTGGCCGTGGAAGAGCGATATATCAACGAAAAGGGCAGGGGTGCGGCCCTGAACGGACTCTATGAAGAGCTGTTGAAGGATGCCCGCTTCGAATCGATTAAAATCCTAGATTCGGTTTCGCCGACCCTATTGGATTTTGGAACGGCACCCGACTCGATTTCGTGGCAAACCATTGAAACCATTTGCAGAAAATACGGGGTCGATGTAATATTCTCTATGGCCTATTTCGACACCGATACCAAAGTATCGCTCAAAAAAGCCTCTATGCTACAGCCCAACTTAATGCGGGTCAAGACGAAAGTGCCGGCACAGGAAATCACGCTCGAAACCCTTATAGAAAATGGCTGGAAAATTTATGATCCAAACGACCGGGCGATAATTGATGAATTTGTATTCAACGATCAGATAATTTCAAAAGGCATGGGAATCGACCCCATCGATGCCTTTCGGGCCATTGAAGGACGCAAGGATACGATTATTGGGCAAAGCAAGGCAACCGGCGTAACCTATGGCCAACGGCTCCTTCCTTTTAACAATCAGCTACTGCGGGATTATTATGTTCGCGGCTCTCAAAATCTAGAACGCGCAGGGGATTTGGCCGAAAACGGCGCATGGGACCAAGCGGCCGAACTTTGGCGAAGCGAACTTGAGAGCCCAAATGAAAAAGTAAGAAGCAAAAGCTGTCACAATTTGGCCGTCAGCTTTGAGCGTATCGATGATCTGGATGGCGCCTTGGAATGGGCCTCAAAAGCCTTGGAATTGGATGCTAGTAAATCTGGTTTGGCGTATGTGGAATCCCTAAGAAAAAGAATTGAACAAAAAATGGTAGTGCAACAACAAATCGATGGGTCGGCTATGGGCAAATGAACCGATTTGATTCAAGCTATCGCACATTACGGGAGTTTGGTTTATAAGAAATTGAGGCCTCCTAGAAGTACACCTATCCCGATAGCCATCGCAAAGCTGATCAGTGTGCCTATTAGCACATATTCAGATTTATTAAAGCCTTTTTCCTCATCCTTATAGCGCAAAATTGACTTCGCGGCAATCAGAAACCCAACGGCACTGTACTGGCTGATCAATATGAAGGTCAGGACCAGCCATCTTTCAACCACCCCTATCAGTCTTCCCGCATTGGGCAGATCCTCCTTGTTCATGCCTTCAAATTCAATTTTTGAGGCCTTGAATATTTCCTTAATGACGATATTCGCCGGTTTACCACAAATCAAATAACCGATTCCAACAGCTAAATACATAGAGTTTATGTTGATATAAATTACCGTATCTAATTCAAAATAAATAGTATAGACATAAACAACAATCATTAGAATTATAAGATGTAGCCCTTGATCAATAAAGAAGGCATACCTACCCAAAGCGGTACTTCGGTTCAATTTGGGTTTGAATCCGTCTATAATATAGTGGGTCAGGGCGATAAGAAGGGCCCCAAAAACAAAATAGATTTGAAATGAAAGTAACCAAGCGCTTAGGAACATAATAAGCGCATGCCATTTTAGGAACTTACTTTTAAAGCCTTTTTCATTCTTATCAGCGGCTTTCCGATCGGTTTGAAAGGTGTAGTCTGTAAGGATATGGGCGAGAAGTTGCAATAGAAATAGTTGAACGATATCCATAATCATCGATTTTTAATGGTATCCGTAAAGTACTGCACTGCCTTTTCTATGGCATTCCAGCCAACACTGTTGGCATGTTGGTTGACGGCTGGTTGTGAAATGTGCATTTTTTTGGCAATGGCATCTTCGTTATTGCCCAGCAGTTTATAGTAGAGCACCTGCGACTGCCTGGTGGTAGCCTTATTCATTAAAAAATCGAGTAAAAGCATCATAGGCTCCATTTGTTTGTTCAATGCTTCATCTTTTGATACAAAGAACAACGTGTTCTTAATGCTGATGCGATCCAGCGTATGAGTATCCTCTTCATTGATTTTTCTGCCCGATAAATAGATGGCTTCCCCATCGATAATGCCCTTTTGGGTGTCAAACCGTTCAAGGTTACCATACGCTAACGCTAGACGAATGCCATAATTTTCAAAATGCTGTACACGGGTTTCAGCGTTTTTTTTCGAGGCTATGGGAATCGATTTTATCCGACTCTTGATCAAGAGGGCTACCAGTAAGGTATTTTCTGCGGCCGGGACGACACATTCAAGATAATCGCCTTTGATCAGTCGTGCATAGCAGCCGAATTTTGCGGTAAGCTCCGTTAGAAGCAGCTGAATATGGTGTTCCACCAATTCCTTATTGGCCTGTGACAAGCTGGTAAAGGCCACAATATCCCCAGAAATAACCCCGTATTGCATATAATATGATGCTTAAGTTTGATAGTCACCCCTAATGTAATTTAACCCGATTCCTTCATTTTTATCCACTTCCGCCCGATTGGGAGAAGCGACGATTCCTTTTCCATGCCTAGGACGATTGGGCTAATGGCAAAATTAATTCAATCAACGTTAAATTACCTTTGTAAGGCATACTGTACAACGACAACAAATATATAAAATTATAAGTTCTGTAGCTTATAAAACGTAATTATAAGTTTAATAGCTTATAAAGTATGATTATAAGTTCTAAAGCTTATAATTATAGAAAATACGCATTCGTTCATATTCCCTGGCCATGTAGGCAGTTTTTATCAACAATTGAGGGTTTTCATTGTCATAAGACTTATTTTTGGGCAGGTCTCGAATCAAATACATGGTGTTGAATGCAGGTACAAATACATACTAGTTGGCGACCGCATTTGCAGAAAGAATTTGAAAGCCAATATTTCAAGGACTTGGTGCAATTCGTACGGCACGAATATACCCAGCAAACGTGCTTTCCCAAAGGGAAGGACATTTTTGCGGCTTTTGATCATGCCACATTCGACACAACCCAAGTGGTTATTATCGGTCAAGATCCCTATCACGGCCCAAATCAAGCAAACGGCCTTTGTTTTTCGGTAAAGGAGGGAATACCGCATCCACCTTCACTTGGCAATATCTTTAAGGAAATCGCATCGGATATAGGAAAACCCTATCCTAAAAGCGGTAATTTGGAACATTGGGCCGACCAAGGAGTATTGTTGCTAAATGCCACCTTGACCGTGCGGGCACATCAAGCCGGAAGTCATCAGAACAAGGGGTGGGAAATCTTTACCGATGCCATAATCAAGCTCATCTCAAAAGAAAAGACGGGGGTCGTTTTTTTATTATGGGGAGGCTATGCGAAAAAAAAGGCAACATTGATCGATGCGACAAAGCATACCATACTCATGTCGGGACATCCATCGCCATTAAGTGCGAATAGGGGCCTTTGGTTTGGCAATAAACATTTTAGCAAGACCAATGCGCTGCTCAAAAAAATGGGCAAACGCCCTATTGATTGGTAAAAAAGTCGGTCGTCGCTAATTTTTGTGCCACCAATCCAAGGCCCTTCAGTGTACTTTGCACTTTTTCCAATACTGCTTCGTTTAATTTCGATTGGCTCCAATAGGTCATAGAAAGCCATTCCTGTACGTCATCAAGTTTTTGACCGTACTGGTTGGCCAAGGTTCTATCGATGCTGGGAATGTCTTTAAATTCGCTGGTATAGGTATTGATGGTTTGAAGGATATGGCCAAGCGCCCCTGAATTTTCGGTCACAAAGGTATCGGTCGCGGCAATCACGAAACATGGCCACGGGGTCGGGCAATCTCCCAAACGACGAAATATTCCAGAATCTACAATGGGTTTGGTGGTAAAGTGCTCCCACATAAAATAGTCGGCCGTCGCATTGGTCAGGGCCTTCACGGCACCTTCCAAATTATTGACGACTTCAAATTGCAAGGCTCCCGTATCCCAGCCTTGGTTTTCGGCATTGACATAGGCCATTAAATGGCTTCCACTGCCAAAGCGGCTTATGGCAATCTTGGCGGATTTTAATTCGGAAATATCGCGGAACCGGGATTTCGCCCCGACATGGATTCCCCAAAGCAGGGGGGAGGCCACATATTGCTGAACTATTTTTGATCGATTGCCCTCAATAATGCCCTTGATAATGCCTTCAGTTAAGATAATAGCCAGATCGGTAGCTCCTGCTTGCAACATTTCGATCATTTTTCCGGTACCCTCTGGAACATCCGTCCATTGCAAGTCAATGCCCCGTTGCTCGAAAGCCCCTTCTTCGATGCTTAAAAGCCATGGAAAATTAAAATGCTCCGGCACCCCAGCTATCCTTACTTTTTTCATGTTGTCAATTTTTCCAAGGTATATTGTATCAAATGATCTATCGCTTTTTGGGGATTTTTGGAGAATTCACCGGTAGCGCGATTGGCTAGGATACAGTTCAGCGAAACCGCCTGATGCCCCAATAGTTTTGCCAATCCGTAAATACCCGACGTCTCCATTTCCAGATTCGTTAGTTTCAGTCCTTCGAAGCTAAAATCGGCCATTTTTGAAATGTGGTCGTCGGCTCTTAGACCCAGCCGGAGCTTTCTTCCTTGCGGGCCATAAAAACCTGGATTTGTAGCGGTTAGCCCAGTTCGTATACGATTTGACCTCATTTTCAACGCCAATTCGCCATCGCATTTGACTGCATAGGGCACCACTTTTGTAACCCCAGGACCCAGATGTTTACTTAGGGCATTCGAAATCTCCAATTCCTGAATCTGATCGCTTTTATAGAAGTGCAAGAGGCCGTCGAAACCGATCGCATATTTGCTCAAAAGGAAGGAATCGAGCGGTATTTCGGGCAGAAGGGCCCCAGAGGTGCCAATCCGTATTATTTTGAATCGTATACGATTTTTTATGATTTTTCGCGTTGTAAAATCGATGTTCGCCAGTGCATCGAGCTCGTTTAAAACGATATCGATATTGTCGGTCCCTATACCAGTGGAAATGACCGTGATTTTTTTGCCCTTCAGTTGCCCCGTATGGGTCAAAAATTCCCGTTTGCCTTTTTTGACGCTGATGTTATCAAAATATTTTGAGACTTCGCCGACACGATCGGGGTCACCAACGGTGATAATGGTTGACGCGATATCTTCAGGTAACAGATTGAGATGGTAAATGCTATGGTCGGCATTTAGAATAAGCTCGGACGGGCCTAACTGCATGTTATAATTTTAGTATTCTGCCCGACTCGGTATTATAGAGATAGTTGTATTTCAAAGCCCCGCCCAAATAGGTATCGTTATTGCGGAGGCTCGAGTAATAGTTTGACTTGCCTTTTAGTATTTCCTGGCCTTTCCGGGTAAGTTTCACCGGATTGAACGAACTATATAAGGGTTTGAGTGAATTTAAAATCCTTTCAAATTGGGTATCACCATAGCCATATACCCCTTGATTGCCCAATACGCTCTTTATAAGTTCCTTTTTTGATTGCGGTTTCTGTTCGGCGGATATTTTCAAAATCTGGTTTTCTAAAAAATCCAATCCGTTTTTAATGGCGGGGAAACGCATTAAATGCGCATGCATGGCATCGGCCAGATAGGGGAATTGATAATCATGATATTCTTTAAGATTTTCTAGGCGAATGGGGTTATTGCTGCAATACAATTGCCAAACATAATCGGCATATTCGATGTCATCTTGATCAAGAACCGCACGATTTTCGTACAATTCCAACAATTTTTCATCGTTCAATTCGCTTAAACCGTACATTTTATCCGATTCATCTTCCTTGCCACTACAAACGACCGAAATTTCCGCGTATTTTCGATGTGCCTTCAACCAACTCAGCACAGCGAGCATGTTTATTTGACAAAAAAGGTCATATTCGAACCACAATACGATGTGATCCTGTTGTTTGTGATTACAAAGTGACCGGTATTCCTTTAAGGTCTTTTCAATAAACCAAGATTTTGAAACATTGTAGTTTTTATGGAGGAAATCGTATCGGGTTTTCCAAAATGACTCGCTGCCGACATTGGTTTCGGTCTTGCCCTCGCAAAGCATCTCGCGCCATGTGATAATGTCCCCTTTTAGGCGCAGGCTCTTAAGTCTTTCCGTAAAACTATCACCATTGGTAATGTGAAGAAGGGAACTCATAAATGTGTAGTTTAGGTTTGGACCAATAAAAGTAACACTTAATCGAAAATAATAAAAAAAATTAACAGAAAACTACGCAACCTGTCGATAATAAAATCGGGCCGTGAGGAAATCATTAGCCTCCTACGCGTTTAACATTGAACCCTTTTTCCTTTAGAAGGGCCATAATACGGTCTCGATAATCCCCTTGAATAATTATTTTACCTTCTTTGAAGCTTCCACCCACGTTTAATTTCGATTTCAGCTCAGAGGCTAATTTTTTAAAATCATCATCGGCACCGGTATAGCCTTCCAAAATAGTGATTGGTTTGCCTTTTCGCTTTTCATATTTGCAGATAATCGGGTCGTCCTGAAGCCAAATATCACTTTTTTTCTTCGGGGTCTCGGTCTTTTCTGGAACATGCCCAGGAAAAAGGCTCTTAAGTTGATCTTGTAAATCCATTGTACTAATTGCTAATTACCATCGCGGGCATACTTGTTCATTATAATTCCTTGTCACAAGACCTTTTATTTATTTCAGCCGAAATTCCTGATTCGAAAAAGAGGGTATATCGGGAATTTTAATGACGTTAAAACCGTGATCCGTAGCAAGGTGGCAAGCATTGCATGTATTCGCAAGCAATTGAAAACTGCTCTTGAACTTCGGTTCGTCATTTTCGCGAATGGCCATTGATACACTATCGATTGGCTCTTCGATCATGTTGATTTCCTTGGTCTCGGGGCGATCAGCACTATACTTTTGTATCGCTATCAACGCCTCTTTTATTTCATCGATTTCAAATTGTGCCAGCTTCCAATTCCCGTTGGTGCCCGCAAACCATAATTTCTCATGATGCACCTGAATACCCGACATAAACTCTCCTAGGCCTGGCCGGTAGGTGTCGTTTAGCCCTTTTTCCATAGCGCCCATGCGCTTTTGAAGCACCTCGTCATTTTTATTGGTCATAGTGCATGCACAACTTAGAAACCCGAGTATACCCAAAATTAGGTGTTTTAAAGAAATACCGAACTGGTTCATAGGTGCATTTTTTATATGTCGGTTATTTTGTGATATCGAACGTACGCGACGATCATCGTTTATATAAAGAAGCAGCAATTCTTTCTATCTGAATTGGCACTGCCCCTTTCTTCTGCCTACCCATCATTAAAGCGTCGAAACGTATAGATTTGCTAAAGCTTCAATGTTTCCCCCAAGCCAAAAAACCGGTCATTGCTCCCAAAAACATTTTTAAAAATCGAAAAACCCAATTGTCCGGTGCAATGCGCAGGGGCAACACTTTCCACATGGTAAACATCCCGCATCCGCAGGGCAAGCCCTTCAATATAATCGCGGCTATACGGTATTAGGTGAAATCCGCCAAGGACCAGGTAAATTTTTCCATTTTGTATCTTTTCATCTTCTTGAATAATCGATTCGATGGTACTATGGGAACAACCTGAAATCAAAATAGCTCCTTTTTTCGTTGCAAAGGAGGCGGATAATTCAGGCATGCCGATAAATTGCGGATGTTCTTCACTAAATGGTGGATATTTTATATAGGTCCCCATTAATTTGGAGGTCGTAGGTACAATGGTCAAACCAGGGGCCACTTCTTTGGCTTCCGTCAAATATTCAAAGTTCGATTTCCAAAATCGACCCGTGGGCACAGTAATCATACCTTCGATTACTTTATCACCACCAAAATATTGTTCCTCCTTTGGTAAAGTCTTGCCAACTTCCGGTTCTGCTTCCCGAAAAGGAAACTTTATCGGGGCCCCTAAGGAGAAAAAATCATTGGGCAGGTAAATTTTTACGTTCGGATTTAACGCGATCAAGTAGTCGAAACCACCTATGTGGTCATAATGGCCGTGGGACACAATAGCAATGTCCACTTTCTTTAAATCAATATTCAGTAATTTTATATTTTGTTCGAATATTTTGGCATTGGTCCCTGAATCAAATAATACGGTCAAGTCCCCATATTCCACCAGACAGGAAAAACCAAAGTCTTGTACGAGTCCGTCTTTTTCCTTCCCAAAGGCGTCATACACATTGGTAAGGGTTATGCCCATTAATTGCGGCACCTCCTGAGCCACCGCGCTGAAATGAATCAGGCTTGCAATGGTCATTGTAAACTTAACAAGGGGAGACCAGAATGGCCTGCGAAAAGGCCTCATGCCATTTTTTTTACTAAGCCCAGGTCTATCAGGCGTTCATGTAGAAATTCCCCAGCGGTGATATCCTCGTATAATTTTGGGTGTTCGTCGTCGATGCAATGCTCTAGACAATTTAATGGCATATCGCTAACGGGATGCATAAAAAACGGTATTGAGTACCGTGAAGTACCCCAAAGTTCCCTGGGTGGATTCACTACTTGGTGCACCGTAGATTTCAACTTGTTATTGGTCAACCTTGATAGCATATCGCCTACATTGATCATCAATTGATCCGGCCTAGCTATGGCGTCTACCCATTCGCCATTGTGGGTCATTACCTGCAGCCCTCGGCCATGGGCCCCCATTAGCAAGGTTATTAGGTTAATATCCCCATGCGCCGCAGCTCGAATGGCGTTTTTAGGCTCCGAAGTAATCGGGGGGTAGTGGATAGGCCTCAAAATCGAGTTGCCATTCTTTATGTAATTGTCAAAATACGTTTCCTCCAGACCCAAATGCAAGGCCAACGCCCGAAGGACATATTTGGCCGTCTTCTCTAGCATTTTATAGGATTCCTTGCCCACTTTATTAAAATTAGGCAGCTCCTTCACTAACACGTTGGTCGGATATTCCGCTTCCAATTTCGGATCGTCCTCCACATATTGGCCAAAGTGCCAAAATTCTTTTAAATCACCTTCTTTTCGACCCTTGGCATGCTCCTTGCCAAAAGAGGTATAGCCCCGCTGACCTCCGATTCCTGATATTTCATAAGAGTCCTTTACGTCTTGCGGTAAGTTGAAAAATTTTTTTATTTCACCATACAGGTTTTCAACTAGTTGCTCTGATAGATAATGTCCACTAAGGGCAACAAAGCCAATTTCCCCAAAGGCCCTGCCTATTTCCGCAATGAATTTTTTCTTTCTTTTGGGATCTCCTGAGGTAAATTCCTCTAAATCGACACTGGGTATGGCACTCATATTTTTGCTTTAGATTTCATCAAAGTTACTAAAATCCATGCGCATCGACACTATGTTTTTGTCGCCTGGGATTGTCATCTTTTCGTTACTTTTGAACTTTCTTTTTGGTCCAAAACCATCCAACGTATGCAATATAACAATAAAGGTATTGAAAACGGCCTGCAAGTAGCGCTTTACGAGCGTATGTTAAAACCTCGCTTGATCGAAGAGAAAATGCTCATATTGTTGCGGCAAGGAAAAATCTCCAAATGGTTCAGCGGAATGGGTCAAGAAGCTATTTCAGTAGGGGTCGTAAGCGCCTTGACCGATGAGGAATATGTTCTGCCGATGCATCGTAATTTAGGCGTGTTTACCACTAGAAACGTGCCCCTTAACCGGTTGTTCGCGCAATGGCGAGGAAAGGCCAGCGGATTTACCAAGGGGCGTGACCGCAGCTTTCATTTTGGCACCCAGGAATACAAAATCGTTGGAATGATATCCCATTTGGGTCCGCAACTCGGCGTTGCCGATGGAATCGCACTGGCCGATGTGTTAAAAAAGCAACAAAGGGTTACCGCGGTCTTCACTGGGGAAGGCGGCACCAGTGAGGGGGATTTTCATGAAGCCTTGAACATTGCGGCAGTTTGGGACCTACCGGTCCTGTTTTGTATCGAGAATAATGGTTACGGACTTTCCACGCCTACGAACGAGCAATACAAATGCAAAAATCTTGCCGATAAGGGAATCGGATATGGCATGGAAGCCTATACGATCGAAGGGAACAATATTTTGGAAGTCTACACAAAAGTCGACGCCCTTTGCAAAAGCATGCGCAAAAATCCAAGACCCGTTTTATTGGAATTTCAGACTTTTCGAATGCGCGGACATGAGGAAGCCAGCGGTACTAAGTATGTTCCTGACAATTTGATGGAAAAATGGGCTGAAAAGGATCCGATCGATAATTATGAAAAGTTCCTTCTCGCCGAAAAAATTCTTACCGAGGTGGAAATAAAAGATACAAAGGTGCGCATTGAAGGGGAAATTAGCGAGAACCTAAAAATAGCTTTTGATGAGTCGGAAATCGATTTTGATTTAAGTAAAGAATTAAATGATGTATATAAAAAATTTGATTATCAAGAATTTAAACATGGCTCTATAATTAAAAATATTCGCTTAGTCGACGCAATTTCACAGGGATTGCGACAATCGATGGAGCGCCATGAAAACTTGGTTTTAATGGGGCAGGACATAGCCGATTATGGTGGCGTATTTAAGATAACCGAGGGTTTCTTGGAAGATTTCGGCAAATCAAGGGTTCGCAATACGCCCATCTGTGAATCTGCCATTATCTCTGCAGGCGTGGGATTGTCGATCAACGGTATGAAAGCGGTAGTTGAAATGCAATTCGCCGATTTTATAAGTACAGGGTTTAATCCGGTGGTGAACTACTTGGCGAAATCGCATTACCGTTGGGGAGAGAAGGCCGACGTTGTAATTCGGATGCCCTGCGGCGGCGGCGTGGCGGCGGGACCTTTTCACAGCCAGACGAACGAGGCTTGGTTTACAAAGACCCCCGGACTCAAAGTGGTATATCCTGCGTTTCCATATGATGCCAAGGGCCTTTTGACCACGGCCATCAATGACCCGAATCCTGTCTTGTTTTTTGAGCACAAGGCGTTGTATCGAAGTATTTATCAAGACGTACCCCTTGATTATTATACCCTTCCATTGGGAAAAGCAAGTCTGTTAATGGAAGGTTCGGCCGTCACCGTGGTCACCTACGGAGCAGGGGTCCACTGGGCACTTGACACCTTACGGAACAATCCCTTGATCCAGGCCGACCTCCTTGATCTGCGCACCTTGATGCCCTTAGATATGGACGCCATCTATGTTTCGGTCAAGAAAACGGGCAAACTGATCATTTTGCAGGAGGACAGTCTGTTCGGAGGAATTGCCAGCGACATTTCAGCCCTGGTAAGTGAAAATTGCTTTGAACATTTGGATGCCCCCATAAAAAGAGTCGCCAGTTTGGAGACGCCCATACCCTTCGCCAAAAATTTAGAAGAACATTATTTACCAAAGAAACGGTTTGAAAGTGCCCTTCGGGACATTATGGCCTACTGACCCCAAATGCTTTGTTTATATCGTATAACGGGCCAAAAAAGTAGTCTTCCACTAAATATTATTAAGAAATTACGGCCGACACGAAGACAATTCCTTAACATTTAACGTATATCTATAAATATGATTTAAACCCTGATTATGATTCGAAAAATAATGTTAGTAATGGTAATGATTCCCATGGTATTTCTATCGTGCAAATCACAAAAAGGTGTTCCGTCCACCAAAGGAACCGCAGCCGATCAAAAGACCATCAATGGTGCATGGACCTTGAACGAGGTCTCTTATGAAGGCAATACGGGAACTTTTAAGTCGGTTCTTTTCAATGATGCGGACGCTTCCTGTTTTGCGGGATCAAGTTGGTATTTCCGAAATAACAACAATACCGGGAGCTATACGCTTGCCAATAAAACGGATTGCAGTGCTGGCGAAAGGTTCATTCGCTGGTCTATTTTAAATACAAATCAATTGCAATTCAAATTCATTGATGAAAAATACAAGGATATTTCTGGCGGACTCGGGTATCGCATGACCATTGCGACCTTGACTGATCAAGAAATGATACTGAAGTCAAACGTCAGTGTCGATGGAGAATCCATAATCGTAGTTTATAATTTCACTAAAAATTAAACCCAATGAAGAATTTTATTTTGAAAAGCATCTATATTTTAATGTCAATCGTTCTTATCGTAGGATGTACCGCTGTTAAGAATACCAATCAAAAGCAAAGAGGAGCTGCCGTCGGGGCTGCAAGCGGTGCCGTTATCGGTGGTGTTTTAGGAAACAATGTGGGGAAAGGCAATAATACCGTGCTCGGTGCCATCGTCGGAGCGGTCGTTGGCGGTGTAGCCGGCGGATATATTGGCGACCGCATGGACAAACAGGCACAAAAAATTGAAGAGGAAATCCCAGGGGCGCAGGTTACCAGGGTAGGGGAAGGCATCAATGTGGTATTTAACCAAGACGCCGGTGTTTATTTTGACACCAACAAATCGAATGTAAAAGGCACTGCGATAGAGACTTTGGACAAGATGGCCGCTATTTTAAAGGAATATCCGCAGACCAACATTTTGGTCGTTGGGCATACCGACAGTGCAGGTCCTGATGATTACAATCTGAAATTATCGCAACAACGTGCCGAATCGGTCACCAATTATCTCGTATCGAAAGGCATAAGTGGATCCCGCTTGACCACCGAATGGTTCGGGGAAACCCAGCCGGTTGCCGATAATGGTACCCCAGAAGGAAAGGCAAAGAACCGCAGGGTTGAGATGGCAATCGTTGCGAACGAAGCAATGAAACAAGAGGCCATCAACAAGGCCAATAATTAACCAGTTTTATTTCAAGATTTTCTAGGGGATCCCGACAAAATAGTCGGGATTCTTTGTTTTAAATTGCTACCTTTCGACAGTGGAAAACTATGATGTCGTCATCGTCGGAGCGGGGTTGGCCGGGCTAACGGCCGCTATTCATTTGACCCAAAAGAAGCATAAGGCCCTCGTTTTTGAAAAACAGCATTTTCCGCACCATAAAGTATGCGGGGAATATTTGAGCAATGAAATCGTGCCCTATTTCAAAACACTGGGCATTGATTTGGATTCGCACAAACCGGTCAAAATTGATTCCTTCCAATTAACGACCCATTCCGGTAAATCGATTTCGGCCCATTTGGCAATGGGAGGCATAGGCATCAGCCGTTATGCCTTGGATAATTTACTTTATGAAAGGGCCCTTTCATTGGGGATACGCTTTATTTTTCAAACAGTAATTGAAATTTTGTATAAGAAGAACGGTTTTCTCGTAACCACAGGGGAAAACGAAACTTTTACATCTAAATTCGTAATCGGGGCCTTCGGAAAGCGCAGTACACTTGATAAATATCTCAATCGCAATTTCATACAACACAAAACAGAATGGCTTGGGGTGAAATCACATTATGAAGATCCCCAATTCCCCAACAATTTGGTCGCACTTCACAATTTTAGGGGAGGCTACGGGGGATTATCAAAAACCGAGACAGGGGCGGTCAACTTTTGTTATCTAACTACCTACAAAAGTTTCCGTACACAAAAAAATATAACTGATTTCAACCGTAACGTCATCGCCAAAAATCCATATTTGGGAGATTTCCTTTCCAGGGCCAAGCCTATCTTTCAAGAGCCATTAAGCATCGCGCAGATATCCTTTCATCCTAAAAAGGCAGTAGAAAACCATATTTTTATGTGTGGCGATGCCGCCGGCCTAATACATCCCCTCTGCGGGAACGGCATGGCCATGGCTGTGCATAGTGCCAAACTTGCCTCAGAATTGATCGATACGTACCTCGTAACCGAGGATCAAGAACGATCGAGGCTTGAAGCGGCCTATCAAATAATTTGGAGCCAAACCTTTAAAAAACGCCTTTGGCTGGGCAGAAGACTGCAAGCTATCTTATTGAATGAACCTTTGTCAAATTGGGCTATCGGGACCGTTACAAGTTCTTCTTGGGCCTTTCGGAAATTAATTGAAAATACACACGGAAAACCCGTTCTATGATGATTTATACAAGAAGAAATACCGATGCGGAGTTGATGGATGACCCCCTTTTGGAGGACCATATACTATGCGAAGTTTTAAAGGATATTGAGGCAGCCAACCGATTTTTAGGGGGCAACAGAATCACCATTCAAGTGATATGGAAGCTCATTGAGGAAAATCCCCAGGCCGAATATACCATTGTTGATATGGGTTGTGGGAATGGCGCCATGCTCCGGGAAATAATTCGTATAAGCACAAAAAAACAGCTCAAACTTAAGGCCATTGGTATTGACCTAAGCGCAAATGCCATACAAATCGCAAAAACCGCTTCCATCGATTTTCCAGAAATTAGTTATTTGCAACGCGATATTTTAGGACTCTGTCCACAGGAATTGTCCTGTGACATCCTTTTATGTACCCTTACCATGCACCATTTTAGAAATGAACAAATCCCTATTTTTTTAGATAAATTCGTGGCGTTGGCGCATTTAGGAGTTATTATCAATGATTTACAACGCAGTAAGGTGGCCTACCATTTGTTTAAAGGATTTAGTGTTCTTTTTGTAAATACGGTCGTTGCCAAAAATGATGGCCTAATTTCGATAAAAAGTGGTTTTTCCAAGCCAGAACTGATCGATTTTTCAAAAAAAATAACCAATGTCAGGCATACAATTCAATGGAAATGGGCCTTTAGGTATATATGGATCATGCGAAAAACGCGTCTAAATTGAACTTATGAACGAAATCCATATTGTTAAGGTCACCAAAGAATTGCCCCAATACTGCAGAGTGACCAAGGATATTCTGCCTTTTGTCGATCGTTGGTTAGGGGATCAGGACGAACGTTTTCGAAGAAAGGTCCTCAAAATATTTGAAGGGGCCGCTGTGGACAAACGGTATGGGATAATGAATATTGATGAAGTATTCGAGGCAACCTCCTTCGAACAAAAAAACGCTATTTATGTGCGGGAAGTCAAAAAATTGGGAAGAGCCGTACTACAGAACGCCTTGGTAAGCCGCGGATGGGAGGCGACCTCATTAGATTATATCATTACCGTGAGTTGCACGGGCATTATGATACCTTCCTTGGATGCCTTCTTGATCAATGACTTGGGTTTGCGTCAGGATATCGTTCGGCTACCAGTGACCGAAATGGGATGTGCCGCCGGTGTTTCTGGCCTGATATATGCCAGTAATTTTTTAAAATCGAATCCAGGAAAAAGAGCGGCCGTTGTCGCCGTCGAAAGTCCGACCGCCACGTTTCAATTAAATGATTTTTCAATGGCCAATATGGTCAGTGCAGCTATTTTTGGCGATGGTGCCGCTTGTGTACTCCTGTCTTCCGAAAAAGAGGCAACAGGACCTAAAATTATGGGAGAGGAAATGTATCATTTTAAGGACGCTACCCATTTAATGGGTTTTGATATGACCAATGACGGACTCAAAATGATTTTAGACCCCGATGTCCCGGAAACCATAACCCGGCACTTTCCCGCAATCGTCCATCCGTTTTTAGCTAGGCATGGAACGTCCATTGAAAACGTAACACATTTGATATTTCATCCAGGTGGAAAAAAAATCGTTCAGACGGTAGAGGAGTTGTTTGGCACAATGGGCAAGAATATCGACGATACCCGTGAAATCTTGCGCTTATATGGCAATATGAGCAGCGCTACCGTTTTGTATGTCTTAGAACGATTTCTAGAAAAGGATATCGGTTCTGGGGAACAGGGTTTAATACTAAGTTTTGGACCTGGTTTCTCAGCACAGCGGGTTTTATTACAATGGTAGGTTTTGTATACCTTGATGGACGAAGATTAAAACAAAAATATGCTTCACAACAAGAAATGTGCTTTGATATTGGGGGGGAGTCGCGGTCTTGGCCTAGCTACGGCCCAGAAATTGGCATCTCACGGCTATAATCTGCTTGTTATTCACCGGGATAGAAATACCGATATGGGACTCATTAATGAGGAATTCGATAAAATTAGGGAAATCGGGGTACAATTGAAATCCTTCAACGCCGACGTAGCAAATGCCGAAAAAAGAAAAGAACTTTTAATCGAGTTGGAAGATTTGACCTTTTCAATGGGCAAACTAAACGTTTTGGTACACAGTATCGCAAAAGGTAATTTAAAACCGATGCACTCAGATAACGAACGCACACTAGACCACCAGGATTTTATAATTACCCTAAACGCGATGGCACTTAGTTTATACGATTGGGTAAAAGATCTCAAGGAATCAGACTTGTTTGACAAAGACGCGCGAATCATCTCATTTACTAGTGAAGGCAATACCAAAGCATGGCCGGGTTATGCCGCAGTTTCTACCGCAAAGGTTGCCTTGGAGGCCATCACAAGAAATATAGCCTTAGAATTTGCCCCTTTCGGCATCAGGGCGAACTGCATACAGGCAGGGACGACAGAAACGGCAGCGTTTGCCATGATTCCCAATAATGAAAAGCTGAAGGAGCGGGCGTTGGAAAGAAATCCGAACCGACGCTTGACAAAACCCGAGGATGTTGCCAATGCCGTATATTTACTAACCTTAGAGGAAGCGAAATGGATTACCGGAAGCGTTATCAAGGTTGACGGTGGGGAAAGTTTGCGCTAATCTGATGGCAGCCAGTATTTCTACAATGGTTTACTAAATTGGTTATGAATTACAAAGACATCTTATCAAAACTCCCGTATACTCGACCCTTTCTATTTGTTGATACCCTACTGCACCTAGATGAGGAGGGTGTTAAAGGCCAGTTTACTTTTTTAGATACCTGCGATTTTTATAAAGGCCATTTCAAAGGAAATCCCATTACCCCTGGTGTTATTTTGACCGAATGTTGTGCACAGATCGGCATGGTCTGTCTTGGAATTTACCTCTTGGACAAGACAGGAACAATCGCTACTGACCGCTTAAAATTAGGTATGAGCAGCGCTCAAATGGAGTTTTTTCTCCCCGTATACCCCAATGAAACAGTTACCGTGAGTTCAAAAAAAGAATACTTTCGCTTCAACAAACTAAAATGTGCCGTGAAGATGCACAATGAAAAAGGTAAATTGATCTGCAAAGGCACCCTTTCCGGCATGCTTAAAATCGATTCCGATGGATAAGCGCGTTGTAATCACGGGCTTAGGCGTCTGCGCCCCGAACGGAATAGGACTTTCCGAGTTCGAAGCAGCCATGCGAACCGGTGCCAGTGGTATTCGATTTCAGCCACAACTGAAGGAGCTAAACTTTGGATGTCAAATAGCTGGAAAACCATTAGTTAATGATGAACATCTAAATAAATACTTTACTTCTTTGCAACTTCATGGTCTAAACGCCACCGGGATTGTTTATGGCGTAATCGCAGGGATAGATGCCTGGACGGACGCTGGACTATCGGTTGCCCCGAAAGAAGGCCCTGATTGGGACAATGGAATTATTTTTGGCACCGGTATTTTGGGAGTGGATAAATTCAGGGAGTCCGTTTATTTGGTCGACGCTAAAAACGTGCGCCGTTTGGGGAGTACCTCGGTTTTGCAGACCATGGCTAGTGGCATCAGCGCCTATCTCGGGGGTATGCTAGGCTGTGGTAATCAGGTAACGACGAATTCATCGGCATGTACGACAGGGACAGAAGGTATTTTGATGGCCTTTGATCGCATTGCCGCTGGCAGGGCGAAGCGGATGCTTGTTGGCAGTTGCAGCGATAGCGGACCCTACGTTTGGGGCGGATTTGACGCTATGCGGATCCTACCCCGAAACTATAATGAAACTCCCACTACTGCCAGCCGGCCCATGAGTGCATCGGCATCGGGATTTGTTCCTGGGAGTGGGGCAGGGGCCTTAGTACTTGAATCACTCGAAAGTGCCCTAACCCGGGGAGCGACCGTCTATGCTGAAGTACTTGGGGGTGCCGTTAATAGTGGGGGACAACGGGGAGAAGGCAGCATGACGGCCCCGAATAATGAAGCGGTGCAACGCTGCATCACCGATGCGATTTTGAACTCTGGAGTAAGTAAATGGGATATTGACACCATCAACGGTCATTTAACCGCTACTTCAAAAGATGTGACCGAAATAGAAAACTGGCGCATGGCCATAGGGCGCAGTGGCGATGACTTTCCGTATATAAATTCATATAAGGGCCAATTTGGGCATTGTTTGGCCGCAGCTGGAAGTATCGAAAGCGTTGCCTGCATCCTGCAATTTAAAACGGGTTCGGTGTTTGGGAATGTGAATTGTGAGGACGTACATCCGGGCATCGCGGCAATTGTCAATGGCGCGAAAATTCCACAAAAAACCGTTTGTCATACACCAAAAATTCTGGCAAAGGCTAGTTTTGGTTTTGGAGATGTGAATGCTTGTGTTATTTTTGGCGCTTACAACGACTAAAGGCTGCAACCAAAGGTTGTATTCCGTCCAATTCTTAAAATGGACCCGTTCCAAATTTCAAGCAATAGAGAATGACCAAAGAACAACGTTACGAAAAATTAAAGGAGATTATAAAAATTTACCTTCCCGAAGATGTTTTAATAAAGGATGTAAACCTGGACAGCCACTTTATCAATGAATTGAACATCAATTCGGCGAATTTGGTAGATATCATTCTTGATGTAGAGGATGTTTTTGGAATTACCCTTGAGAATGAGGATATGGATAAAATGCAGACGGTGCAGGATGCCCTTATGATCATCGACAAAAAATTGGCAGCATCCTGATATGAAAGGCTGGGCACTATGGGCAAAATCCAAACTTTTTGTAGATAGGCGTTTGATCGTCCTTTACTGTATGGTCTATTTTTTATGGGGATTGGGAATGAATTAGTTTGGCAATATTGTCGAGATCGCCAAGTTTTCCTATTGGTGGCAGGTTGTGACCTGTTACATTCTTTATATGGTACCCATTTTGTTATTGTTGCGTAATCTACCGTTCCATGCCCAGTATGCCTATGGGTTAATTGCCATGTCCTTATTTGAATTTTTTGGATATGCCTTGAAAACATCGTATGTTTTTTCCAATAAAATTTTAGATCGCATTGTTGGGGAAAGGTCATTCGGCTTGGCGATAGCCTTATTTTTTGCCTGGTATTTTCCCTTGGGGAATTGGATGGTTGGTAAGATCTACACGGTTTTGTTTGCAGTCCCAACAAAATAGGCTGTCATATTCGGCTAGCAGCCCCTACTATTTATTTTTTTCGGGAATTGACAAGGAAGCAATGATCCCCCCAATAAGGGAAGTCGAAATGAGGGTCAGGGAGACCCATTCGGGCACCTCGACCTGATGTGAGAATAGCATCTTGAGGCCTACAAAAGCAAGGATGACTACCAAACTGTAGTGGATAAAGCGAAATTTCTGCAACATCCTTGAAATCAAAAAGTACATCGAGCGCAATCCGAGAATCGCAAGAATATTCGAGCTAAAAACAATGAACGGGTCGGCAGTGATGGCCAATATCGCCGGAATGCTGTCTAGGGCAAAAAAAATATCGGTCAACTCAATAATGATGAGCGAAACAAAAAGTGGGGTAGCTGCCTTCACCTTCATTCGTTTTATAAAAAATGCATTCCCATGAACGGCACTGGTGATGGGATATATTTTTTTGATCTGACGAAAGACGAAGGAGTTTTTTGGATGGAAGTCATGTTCGGCACCGCTTAACATTTTATAGGCCGTATATAGCAAGAACACCCCAAATACATAAATAATCCAATCGAAACGTGTAATTAGGGCAACACCGAACAATATCATCATGGCCCGAAATACAATGGCGCCTAAAATGCCCCAAAAAAGAACGCGATGCTGATAAATAGGTGGGATTTTGAAAGCTGAAAAAATAACGGCAATGACAAAGACGTTGTCGATGCTCAAAGAAAGTTCGATTAAATATCCCGTGATGTATTTTAAGACGGCATTGTTCGGTGTAAGATGGGTGGGATTATTGATATATCCCGTGGAAAACAACCAATAGATAACACCGCCAAAGGACATGGCCACACAGACCCAAATGGCTGTCCAAATCCCGGCCTCCTTACTTCGGATAACATGCTCCTTTTTGTGGAATATGCCCAAATCTACCGCGAGGAATACAATAATCAGGGCAATAAAAATAAACCACACACC
>JALHST010000036.1 GCA_022865355.1 Maribacter sp.
AAAAATTATGTGTCAGCGCAGAAATTTGCTCTAGGGGCTTTATTGGCCGAGCCAGAGAATATATGGTACCTAGAAACCTTAATGAATATTGTGCAAGACCAAGGAGGCTCTGCAGAAACTGCCATCACAATGGTATCAGTAAAAAACGATACTTTAAAGGAGAATATGGCTCTTATCTATTTCAAACAAAAAAATTACGAAGCCGCTTTGGCTATTTTAAGAGATCTTCGGGCTTCGGGCTTTAAAAAGAAACTATCCAAAAAACTGACCGATTCACTTACTCAGGAAAAAGAGGATATCAAACCCATATCGACTTCCAAGTCTGAAATAAATACGATTGATCCCCTTGCGAATTATATAAAAAAGATCAATCGACTAATCGAGACCAACAATACGACGGAATTAGAGGAACTATCGGCCGAAGCCATGGAAAAATACCCTTCGCAACCTTATATTTATTATGCAATGGGGGTTGCCTTGAACAAAAAGGCCCAGTATCAGGAAGCAATCGAAATGCTTGAATCTGCCTTGGATTACCTGTTTGATGATGTGGCCTTGGCCAATAAAATATATCAGGAATTGGTATTTGCTTATACCGCGCTCAACGATACTTCCAAGGCAAATATGTATCTTCGCATGATAAAAGCTGGGTATTAGGGCTATGACAAACGTATTTAGATATGCGCAAAAATGGGTGGCCCTTTGTGTTGTCCTGACACTGCTACTGGGGTGCAAGACGAAGAAAATTCTTGCAGAAGGAAGCTTGAATGCAAATCTTTCCGCCAAAACAGTAATAAGATCACATTATCAGAACTCTCTTGATTTTAAAACCCTTCGTGGAAAAATGAAGATTGATTATTCAGATGGGGAATCCTCACAAGGGCTAAGTCTTAGTGTGCGAATAAAAAAGGATTCCGCTATTTGGATGAGTGCACCCTTGGGAATTGTAAAGGTATACATTACGCCTCAACGGGTAACTTTCTATAATAAGTTGGAAAACGAATATTTTGATGGGGATTTCACCTATTTAAGCAATCTCTTGGGAACCGACCTCGATTATGGAAAGATACAGAACTTGCTGCTGGGCCAAGCCATGTTTGACATGAGGTTGAATAAATACGATGTTTCCATATCAGGGGACAACTACGTGCTAAAGCCAAAAAACACGATCGAACTTTTCAAGATATTGTTTGAAATCGAACCAAAAAATTTTAAAATGGCCTCACAGATCCTTTCCCAGCCCTTAAAACGAAGGTTGCTTGATATTAATTATAAAAATTATCAGAAAATCAACAAATGGATCTTGCCCAACCAAATATTTATTGTAGCTACCGAGGGTACGAAAAGAAATACCATTGAAATCGAATACCGAAATATGGAATTTGATGAACCCGTTAGTTTTCCTTATAAAATACCGAACGGTTTTAAAGAAATAGTATTGACAAAAGATGATATATAAGGTGCCATACCGCATTCTTTTTATGCTTTTTGCTACAATGCTCATGGCCCAGGCTAGCTATTCCCAGACCAATGAACAGCGGGCTTTGGAGTTAAAAAGAGAGAAACTTCAAAATGAGATTAGGGAAATAAATCGTTTACTTTTCGCAGAAAAAAAAGAAAAAGGCAACGTTCTTGACCAGATGGAGGCCTTGGATCAAAAGATAAATGTACGGCAGCAATTGATCCGAGTGACCAACCAACAATCTAATTTATTGAATCGCCAGATAAATGCGAATATTCGTAATATTTCTAAACTTCGGCAGGAGTTGAAGTCGCTTAAGGAAGAATATGCTGCTATGATCCAAAAGTCCTATCAGAACAAATCGAAACAAAGTAGATTAATGTTCTTGTTGTCCTCTAAGAACTTTTATCAAGCTTTTAAGCGTTTTCAATACATGAAGCAATACACCGAATTTCGCAAGAAACAAGGAGAACAGATTATTGAAAAGACCGATGATCTCGCGCGACTCAATAAAGACCTTAATGAGGAACGAAAAGTGAAGGAGATATTGATTGCTCAGAACCAAAAGGCGAAAGACCTGTTGATGGTGGAAATAAAGAACCAAAAGGAATTGTTGGGTACTATTCGAAAGAATGAAGGTAAATATGCCTCGGCCATAGAGAAGAAAAAGCAGGAGGCTAAGCAAATCGACAGGCAAATTGACAACTTGATCCGCAGTGCCATCGCCTTATCCAACAAAGAAGCAGGTAAGACCAATAGCAGCTCTAACACTTTTGTGCTCACCCCCGAAGCCACTATTGTCGCGAATAATTTTTCGGCCAATAAGGGTAAATTGATCTGGCCGGTCGAAAAAGGATTCAAAAGCCAAGGGTTTGGCGTCTATAACGATGCCGTTTATCCAGGCGTAAAACACGAAAGTAACGGAGTAATAATAACGACTGACCAAGGGGCCAAGGCAAGAGCTATTTTTAAGGGCGAGGTAATAGCCATAATATCGGTACCAGGTGGCAACAAGGCGGTACAGATAAAACACGGTAATTATATAAGTACCTATTACAATCTCTCAAACCTTTATGTAAAAAAAGGAGATATGGTGGAAGCCAAAACCCCTCTAGGGGATATTTATACCAATCGGGATAATGGCCAGACACGACTTAAATTCTATCTTCACAAGGATACGGCTAAATTGAATCCCGAAGAATGGGTATATCAGCTTTAATTGTCATTTACGGTCTGATTCATTCGTCGTTATGTATTTAAATTCGAGAACAAACATGGGCAAAATAACGAATTTACAAGGAACCTTTACGCTCCATAATGGTGTTGAAATGCCGTATTTCGGTTTAGGGACCTATCAATCGGATAATGATCAAGAAGTAGTGGATGCCGTCAATTTCGCCCTTGATATCGGATATCGCCATATTGATACGGCTTCCGTTTATGGTAATGAAGAAGGTGTTGGAAAGGGTATTAGAAAAAGTAACGTCCCGCGAAAGGAAATCTTCGTAGTAAGCAAGGTTTGGAACAGCGATCAAGGGTATGATAGTACCTTGTATGCCTTTGAAGCAAGTCTGAAGCGGCTCGATCTTGATTATTTGGACCTATACCTTATTCATTGGCCAGTTAAGTCGAAATTTAGTGATACCTGGCGGGCACTCGAAAAATTGTACCACGACAAGCGAATTCGCGCCATCGGCGTCAGTAATTTCATGCAGTATCACTTGGAAAATTTAATACAAGTTGCTGAAGTAGTTCCAATGGTCAACCAAATTGAATTCCATCCCTATCTCGTCCAACAAGACTTGATCGAATATTGTCGTTCGAAAAATATTCAATATGAAGCATGGTCGCCGTTTATGCAGGGAAAGCTCTTTAAGTTGGATTTCTGCAGAGATCTTGCAAAGAAATATGGCAAATCGGCCGCGCAGATCGTCTTGCGATGGGATTTGCAGAAAGGAGTAGCGACAATCCCCAAATCAGTGAAGAATGAACGTATTCTGTCTAATACCGCTATTTTTGATTTTGAACTGTCGGAAGATGAAATGCAATATTTAGACAGTTTTGACCGGGAGGAACGCATTGGCTCTGACCCTGATAATTTTGACTTTTAAACGACCCCCTATCTCAATAGGGATGTATATACCCGAATTTTTACAAGGAAGAAAACCGATTGGTTTCGTAATTTACTCTTGGGATTAAGGTCTATTCCATAAATAAGGCCCTAAGTTCAGTAGCCTCGTTCGGTTTCATTTTTCCGGCAAGTACCAAACTCAATTGTTTTCTTCTGAGGGCCCCGTCAAAGCGTTGCTTTTCCAGGTCGGTTGTCGGTTCTAATGCAGGAACTTCGGTCGGTTTCCCGGTTTCATCTACGGCAACGAAAGTATAAATGGCTTCATTGGCCTTCGTTCGTTTGCCATTATAGCGATCTTCCATCCAAACATCGATATACACCTCCATTGAAGTATTGAATGCTCTTGAAACCGCCGCTTCAACCGTTACCACACTACCTAAGGGAACCGCATGATTAAAAGCCACGTGATTTACCGATGCGGTCACCGTAATACGGCGACTATGCCTACGTGCGGCGATACTGGCCGCTCTGTCCATGCGGGCTAGGAGCTCGCCTCCGAAAAGATTATTGAGTGGATTGGTCTCGCTAGGCAGCACCATATCGGTCATTATCGTTCTTGAATCACTGGGATTTTTAGACAGCATAGCTCGAATTTTGTGCAAAGATACACGCAATGGGCAAGTTGAAATGCAAGTTGCGTTATTTTTTGGAAAGAAGCCAGGCATCCATTGAGCGGGTGCGCTTTACTTCATGCAATGCCTTTAATGCTTGCTGGGCATCGGTATAACTGCTATAGGTCACCATATGAAGGCCAAATTTATTGGTGCCCAAATATTCCGAATTATAGCCTTTTTGTTGTAGTTGCCGCATTTTTCTGTCTGCATTTTTTTTGAAACGAAACGCTCCGGCAATGATGTAGTGGGTGGCTACATTTTTTCTTTTGGAAATAACATCTAAGGTAATTGTAGGCAATTCTACTGGGGACGCATCAAAAAAGGTGGCCTCCTGAATTTGTTTCGTAACTTTTTGCTCTGCTTCCTGGCGCGCCAGTTGTTGGGTACTTTTGGTCTCATCATAAAAGCGGAAGGCCGTGAGCCCCGTAGACAAAGCCAGAAGTAGAATTGCCGCATATTTTAAAAAGGACCTAGCAGAGGTAGCGGATTTTTCACGAGCTTCTGGGGTAATGATGAAGGGGGTTCGTTCTTCTAGCCGAACCACTTCCTTTTTCAATACTTCACGCACTATTGGCATAGACACGAAAGAAGCGAGGCCAAAGGAAGAGGTGAGATAATTAATATTTTGCGCCGGACGAAAAATAATCTTGCGGTTTCCGCTCAATAGGAGCTCCCCAATATTTTCTAATTTTATTCTTTCGCCCTCATATAAAAGATGCAACCATTCCTTGGCTATGACTTCCAGTTTTTGCAACATCTTGTCATAAGAAATTCCCTCCGCTTCGGCCATGTAGGACACCAAAAGTCCGTCATTGGAGGTTAACAGACCGTTGAAGGAGAGAATTTTCGTTGGAGGATAAAACGAATTGGAGGCCTCGTCAATAACGGCAGATCGCATTTGCGCCAAAAAAGCACCAATTCCTGGGACGACCACGCAATTGTAACGATATAATAATTGAGCTATATAGTGTTCTAAAGCCATATCAGCAAATATTGGAAAAAATAAAGAGGTTCAAAACCTTGCCCCGAACTTTTTATTAACATTAAATTTTATGTATTTTGTGGATAACTATGAATACTTTCAAACCTTCTAAAAATGAACTAGTTGCGATGCTCAGGTTGCAGCATATCCCAAATATTGGAGATGTAACGGCAAAAAAACTGATTGCACATTGTGGTAGCCCTTTGGCCGTTTTTACCGAAAAGCGGCAGCATTTGCTTAAGATTGACGGAGTCGGAACCTATGTCCTGCAGGGATTGTACGATGCCGAGCATGAAGAGGCCGCCCTATGTGAGTACGACTTCATACAAAAAAACGCAATACAGGTTACCTCTTATTTGGATGCAGATTATCCAAGATTTTTAAAGCATTGTTTTGATGGCCCTTTATTGCTATTTGGAAGGGGAAAGATTGATTTGGAAGATCAAAGAATCATCAGTGTGGTAGGTACGCGCAATATAACCGCTTATGGTGCAGCATTTTGTGAGCGTTTTATTGAGGAAATAGCTCCTTTGAATCCAATAATTGTGAGCGGATTTGCCTATGGGGTCGATATTTGTATACAACGGGCAGCAGCTAGAATGGGCTTGCAGACCATAGGTTGTTTGGCCCATGGCTTAAATCAAATATATCCAAAAATGCATTCGCAATATCGGATTGACGTGGAGAAAAACGGTGGTTTTCTTACCGAATTTTGGAGTAGCAGTCATCCGGATCGAGAAAATTTTTTAAAGCGGAATCGAATTATTGCCGGGATGAGCGAAGCGACGGTTGTTGTCGAATCGGCCGAAAAAGGGGGAAGTCTGGTGACCGCCGATATAGCTAGTAGTTATAATCGGGATGTCTTTGCAGTTCCCGGACGTACCAACGACAAATATAGCATAGGCTGTAATAATCTCATCAAGCAACAAAAGGCGCATATCCTTACCTCTGCCGCAGATTTAATCTACATGTTGAATTGGGAGTTGCAACATAAAGCGAACGAAGTAATACAGCAAGAACTCTTTATGGAAATGGATGATACCGAGAAGACAATTTATGGCTACTTACAAAAAGGGGGAAAACAATTATTGGACAGTATTGCCCTAGAATGCAAAATACCCATTTTTAGAGCGTCATCAACCCTTTTGAATATGGAAATGAAAGGCGTAATACGTCCATTGCCGGGAAAATTGTTCGAGGCCATTTAAAAAATTGACCGACCGAAGGGTTTGCAAAAAATGGAATTATGAATACTCAAGTATGATTTATAGCTTTCATCGATAAAATGCGACTTTACATCAATCGGTGTGATAGATTCCTCAAAGTTATGGCAGCCAGAAACCGACCCGAGGGTTGGTTTGCCTGAAATCAATAACCAATTTTCTTCCGCACCCTTTCCAATACCATGGCCGCTACTTTTTTCGCTTTTTCAGCTCCCGCGGCAAGCGCGTAATCAATTTCTGAAAGATGGTTCATATAATAATCGAATCGCTCTTGTGATGCACCAAATTTTTCTAGGATTACATCGAACAAAGCCTGTTTGGCGTGACCATAACCATAATTGCCTTGAAGGTAATTCTGTCGCATTTCGGCAATTTGGGATTCGGAGGCCAGAATTTTGTATAAGGCAAAGATGGTGTCGGTATCTGGATTTTTCGGCGCTTCCATGGGTGTTGAATCCGTTTGAATACCCATAATCTGTTTGCGAAGTTGTTTATGTGGCTGAAAAATATTGATGAGATTGCCTTTGCTCTTGCTCATTTTTTCACCATCGGTACCAGGTATATACATGGTTTCTTCCTGCACCTTGGCTTCGGGCATTACAAACGTCTCCCCGAATTGTGCATGAAATCGCGATGCTGCGTCACGCGTCATTTCCAAATGCTGCAATTGATCTTTCCCTACCGGGACGATATTGGCATCGTACAAGAGAATATCTGCAGCCATCAACATAGGGTAGGTAAATAGTCCGGCATTCACGTCCTCCAATCTATCGGCTTTGTCCTTGAATGAATGTGCCAAGGTTAATCGCTGATAGGGAAAAAGACAGCTGAGATACCAGCAAAGTTCCGTTACTTGAGGCACATCACTTTGCCTATAAAAAACTGTTTTTTCAATATCAAGCCCAAAGGCTAGCCAAGCGGCTGCCGTGGCATAGGTATTATGGCGCAGTTCGGGCCCATTTTTAATTTGGGTCAGCGAATGCATATCTGCAATAAACAAGTAGGATTCGTTTTTAGGGTCCTGGGCCATTTGAATGGCAGGCATGATGGCCCCAAGAATATTCCCCAAATGTGGGATTCCCGTACTTTGAATTCCTGTAAGTATTCTGGCCATAGACTTTGTTTCGAAGTGTACAAAGGTAAAACAAATCATAAAAAACAAAGTGAATTAGTTATTTTTGATTCTATGTTTCCACTGCTGAAAAAAATAGGCCAAACACTTTACCGCATTTGGTTCTATATCTTAGTTGCTATCCCTATTGTGCTTTTTTTTCCACTCTTTGTGTTGTTCACCCTTTCGGAAGAATTCTATCCACAATTTTTTTGGCTTGCAAGGAATTTATGGGCTCGATTTATACTGTACGGTATGGGTTGTCCCCCAAAGATTACCTGGGAACAAAAAATGGAAAGAGGGAAAAGTTACATGTTGGTGGCCAATCACACCAGTATGCTCGATATTATGTTGATGTTATATGTCAGTAAATCTCCATTTGTTTTTGTTGGCAAAAAGGAACTTGTTAATATTCCACTTTTTGGATTTTTCTATAAAAAAGTCTGCATTATGGTCGACCGTGAAGATACGAAGAGCAGGACCGGCGTTTACCGAAGGGCACAGCGCAGGCTGAACCAAGGGCTGAGTATTTGCATTTTTCCGGAAGGGGGCGTCCCGGAGGAACATATTATACTCGATGAATTCAAGGACGGTGCCTTTAAAATGGCTATTGCGCATAATATTCCGGTTGTGCCCATCACCTTTTATGACAATAAAAAGCGATTCCCATTTACATTCTTCCGTGGCGGCCCAGGTGTAATAAGGGCCAAAGTGCATTCTTTTTTTGAAACTGGACTCTTGGCCGAAGAGGATAAATCGACACTTCGGGAGGAAGTAAGGGACGTTATTTTGCAGGAGTTGAAAAAAAGTGATATCGGGCTATATGCCTTGCCTTTGGAAAGTGAATAGAATGGGTATTAATACTTCGCAGTAACCGAATTAAACAGATTCAAGATTCTAATCATTCCAATAAGGCAGATAACTTAGTAAAAAAAGCAGGACCTAGGTGCCATGTTCCAAAAAAATTCATTGGGTTTAGAGTTACAGAAGGTGACTGTTGTGACTTCGATATAAAAAGTACCTATTGGTATATAATAATCATTTTTGGAGTATTGCGTGGTAATGTAATCAAATCAAATTAGGAGATTTTTATTTCATGCAATTCTTCAAAGCACGATTTTAATTAAAAGAAAAGCCATTTATTTAATTTCTTAATTCAAGTTTGCTTAAAATTTAAAATTTAAGCCACTGTAAATACCCATAGAGAAAGGTTGAAAACTTCCCGCTGTATTAGAGAATGTATTTAATTGATACTTAAAGACCGGTTCTATATTCAGGTGAACTTTTGGCGAAAATTTATAGTTTAGGCCAAAACCGATATTCGTACTGAAATTCACCTCGTTCAAATTATTGGCCGTACCAATTTCGGTGGCCAGATTTCCAGAGGTCAGTGCAACGGAATTGTCCACAAGGAAAAGAGAGCTCAGGCCGCCCACGACATCTACTCCGAAACGCTTATCTATAATAGAATAATTGAGTTCAAGCGGAATTTCCAAATAACCAAAACGTTGGGTCATGACCCCATCACGGGAAGCATCAATGGAAGAAGCATCAAATGCCAAGTCATTTTTTAATGCATTGGCGCTCGTCTTACTAGCCACAAATAGGTTTTCTGAAGTCACTTTATAGTCAATATTGGGAATCTGGCCATTGGCGGAAGCCGTAAAAGACGACGAAAATTCCACATCATTCGTATCATAGCCAAAATCTACTTTATTGATTCCGGAACGTATTTTCAACTTTTTGCTGATTTCATATGCCACCGATAGGCCATAGCTCAGGTTTATCTCACCCGTCTTCGCATTGGGGGCAAAACTTGAATGAATGGGCGACCCTTCCCCAATGGCATTGAAATAGACCGGGGCGATGTTGGCCCCTACCGACCATCTATGAACAACATCCTCAGTGCCTATGGTGTCCTCTCCTTTTTGTTCAATTTCATCAAAAATTGATTTATTTAAAGGCGCGTTTTTATTTTCATTTAATGATCCCTCCTCGGATTGGGCGATACCACCCTCAGGGTCGTAAAGACTTTGCCTGTCATCGGTCAGGCCTATTTCTTCGGTATTGTTTTGTACTGGCAGATTATGGTCATTTTGTTGCTCCTTCAGGCCAGCGACTGTTGATGGGCTTCTATCTTTTGCAATTTCGTGTATGTTGGATCCGAATGTATCGTCCTGTTTTTCAATCCGCGGGCGAATATCGCTTGGATTGGCTGCCACCTTCGTTTCTTCATTGTTTTTTTGAAGGGAAACCTTTTCTGTATTTCTTTTCGACCCCAAATTGTTTAGTACCTCTTTTGTAGAAAGGGCATTAGTGGGTCTCGCTTCTTCACTTTTATTTGGTTCAGGGGGGGTCTTCGTAAGGGCGTTTTGGCCTTCGGTTAAGGTTTCAGGACCATTCTCGTTTACTATGCCATTGCTGCTCTTAGTATCGCTTGCGTTTTGTACTCCGGGTGTAATTTGATCATTATCCAAGCCGACCCCCAAGGGGTTGAATAGGAGCAGTGCGACCGCCAATAGGGCCGCAATACCCCCAAATTTCCACCACAAAGGGATGATTTTGCGGCTTTTCTTCTTTTTATCAAGGGAAGATTTTATATTTTCCCATACTTTTTCATCCGGAAGTTCGGAGAAATTTTGAAATTTCTCTTGAAATAGTTGGTCGATGTTCTTTTTGCCCATTATAAATATCTTTGTGTTTACACCCTGACCTTGGGGTCAAAGGATGCTCCCAAATACAATAATCAGTAAGCAGATAATTGATCTGGTGATGGTGGTTTCGATTTTTTCCTTTAAAATAATACGTGCTCTTGCCAAATTTGATTTTGAAGTTCCTGCCGAGGTGCCCAATAAGGCGGCGATTTCCTTATGGGAATATCCATCCAGTACATACATATTGAACGTTAAGCGGTATTTATTTGGAAGCTCCTGAATATAATTTAGTAGGGTCTGTAAATCGATGCCTTCGTTACTGGCTTCGAGTTCTTCAGGTTCCTCAATAAATTCGGTAACGACTTTTAAATGATTGGTTACCCTAAATTTTTGCAAAATGGTGTTGATCGTAATGCGCTTCATCCATCCCTCGAAGGATCCTTTTGATTCATATTGGCCAATTTTTTCATAGATGGTCATAAAACTATCATGCAGGTTGTCCTCGGCTTCAACTTTAGTACGTGAATATTTGAGACAGATACCGAACAGTATATGGGCGTACTTCCTATATAATTGTTCCTGTGCCTTTCTATCTCCCTTTTTGCAATTGTCGATGAGTGCTTCCAGACTCAAAATCTTGGTTAGTATATTATGTAGCTTTAGTTTACAGGGACTTCTATTTCTAAAAATTGTGCATCCCCGTTGGCATCGTCACCGGTATAAAATCTGAAAAGATAAGGTTCGGAGTACAACACCTCAAATTGAAACGTTTCTTGAACCTCTTGATTTAAAGTTTTGCAATCTTCCCTTTCTAAAATGGCACCCACGGCTACTACATTTCGTGTGGTGGTTTCGGCCCTGGTAATATCGAAGCCTTCGACCAAGGTACAATCATCTGGCCGCATGACATTGACCCGAATGGTATATACTTGATGCATGGTAAAAGATTCGGGGAGCTCGGCACTTACTATTTGCAATGCCTCATAATGAAAGTTTTCGCCATCATCATCCAGACTACACGCACCTATTAAGAATGATAGGGCGATAACAAAAGAAAATTGATACAACCGCTTCATAAATATACGTTTTGTTCATAAGATGTAAACAATTCGCGAAGGTTGCGTCAATGGCGATCAAAATGGGATATGTTTCGCTGTTGCTTATTTGAGGGCCTTAATGGCCTCCCTGATTTTACCATCAAGTTCTTCAAGAAGTTCCGGGTTGTCGTTCAAGAGGGCCTTAACGGCATCTCGCCCTTGACCTAGTTTGGTATCGCCATAGGCAAACCATGAACCACTTTTTTTAATTATTTCATACTCCACGCCAAGATCTATTATCTCCCCTACCTTAGAGATGCCTTCACCGTACATAATATCGAATTCCGCGGTCTTAAACGGTGGGGCAACCTTATTTTTTACGACTTTGACCCGGGTTTTGTTTCCCTCGACTCCCCCATCGGTATTTTTAATTTGGGTGGATCTCCGGATATCCAAACGAACGGAGGCGTAAAATTTAAGGGCATTACCGCCTGTGGTCGTTTCAGGGTTGCCAAACATAACTCCGATTTTTTCCCGCAACTGGTTGATAAAAATAACGGTGCAATTGGTCTTACTAATCGACCCCGTTAATTTTCGAAGGGCTTGGGACATTAATCTTGCATGAAGCCCCATTTTCGAATCACCCATTTCTCCTTCAATTTCACTCTTAGGAGTTAAGGCCGCTACCGAATCGATTACAACAATATCAATGGCACCTGACCTGATTAGATTATCGGTTATTTCTAAAGCTTGTTCGCCATTATCGGGTTGGGAAATGATCAAGTTATCAATATCCACTCCTAATTTTTCGGCATAAAAACGATCAAACGCATGCTCGGCATCTATAAAGGCGGCAATACCCCCTTTTTTTTGTGCTTCAGCTATGGCGTGCAGAGTGAGGGTTGTTTTCCCGGAGGATTCCGGCCCATAGATTTCCACGACCCTTCCGCGAGGATAACCACCCACTCCCAAAGCAATGTCCAAGCCCAATGAACCTGATGGAATAACCTCTACATCTTGAACCACGCTATCGCCCATTTTCATGACGGCACCTTTGCCGTAGGTTTTATCCAGTTTATCAAGCGTCAGTTTAAGGGCTTTTAATTTTGCTTCTTTTTCAGAACTCATTTTTTGAATATTAGGGTCGCTAAATTACTATTTCTTTTCGCATATAACAATCAGGACGCAACCTTTTTGGAAAAGATGCATCTTCTAACAAAAGCATATATTCTAACTCAATATATAATCCCCTATTTTTAAAGAACAGGGGGCAACGCCGGCCACTTCCTTTTGTGCATTCAAAGAATGCTATGAAAAAGAAAAAATGGAATGGCCAATTAAGAGTCTTGATTTCATCAGGGCTCTTTTTTTATTGGCAACTCTCTAATATTCATTATTTTTGCACCTATTATTCTTTAACTTAAATATTGGTATAGCATGCAACTGTACAATACCTTAAGTGCAAAGGAAAGGGAAGCGCTCATCGAGGAAGCCGGCCAAGAACGCCTGACCATTTCTTTTTACAAATATGCACACATAGGCAATACATCGATTTTCAGGAATCATATGTTCATCCATTGGAACACCCTGGATGTTTTAGGTCGAATCTACGTTGCCTATGAGGGTATCAATGCCCAATTATCGGTTCCAGCAAACAATTTTGACGCCTTTAAAGAACATCTGGACAGTATTTCATTTCTAAAGAATGTGCGTCTGAACATTGCGATAGAGCATAACAATAAATCGTTCCTAAAGCTAAAAGTGAAGGTGCGGAATAAAATCGTGGCCGATGGATTGAACGATAGAACTTTCGACGTTACCAATAAGGGAATACATGTTGATGCGGAGCGGTTCAATGAGCTGATCGAGGATCCCGATACGATCTTGGTCGATATGCGAAACCATTATGAAAGTGAAATAGGACATTTTAAGAATGCCGTAACACCCGATGTCGATACCTTTCGGGATTCTCTGGATATCATTGAAAAAAAGCTAGCGGCCCATAAGGAGGATAAGAAGTTGGTCATGTACTGTACAGGGGGCATCCGTTGTGAAAAAGCAAGTGCCTATTACAGACACAAAGGTTTTAAAAAGGTGTATCAGTTAGAAGGTGGCATCATAGAGTATGCCCGTCAAGTTGAAAATAAGAATCTTGAGAATAAGTTCCTCGGAAAGAATTTCGTTTTTGATCATCGCCGTGGCGAACGTATAACCGACGATATCATAGCCCAATGCCATCAATGTGGAAAACCTTGCGATACCCATGTGAATTGCGCCAATGAAGCTTGTCATCTGCTTTTCATTCAATGCCGCGAATGTGCCGCCGAAATGAATGACTGCTGCTCAGATACATGCAAGGAAATACACACATTACCATATGAAGAACAAAAAAAGCTAAGAAAGGGGAAAGGGGCAAGCAACAAAATTTTTAAAAAAGGAAGGTCCGAAGTATTGAAGTTTAAAAAATAGGCCGTATGCAGCGAGTTATGGAGAAGATTTTGTGTTTCAGCATCGGCGATAAACCCGCAACGTACCTTTAAAAACCCTAAAAACAGCCGGGGTGCATAGACACGCCCGGGTAAGTTTTCAAAATGTGATGCCTTATTCGGTTGATCAGTGATGTAAGCTGCTGCGAAAGCCACTGCAGAATACTCGATGCGGTTCACTTTCTTTCCAAAACAAATTATACTATCTTTACATTTAAGTTTAATATGAACCTTTTTCGACGAAAACCATTCGTTTTTGTTGAATCAAGATACCAAATATGGGTTGTAGCAGTTGCTCGACCGCTAAGGATGGACAACCACGAGGATGCAAGAACAACGGGACTTGCGGATCGGATGGCTGTAATAAATTAACGGTTTTTGATTGGCTTTCCAATATGTCGATTCCCAATGGGGAAAAACCATTTGACTGCGTGGAAGTCCGTTTTAAAAATAGCAGAAAGGAATTTTTTAGGAATACAGAGAATCTATCGCTCTCAATCGGCGATGTCGTTGCCACACAGGCGACTTCAGGACATGATATTGGCATGGTCACTCTTACCGGGGAATTGGTAAAGGTTCAGATGAAGCGCAAAAAAGAGGATTTCAACAATCCTGAACTCCCAAAAATTTATAGAAAAGCGAGTCAAAAAGATATTGATATTTGGCAAAAGTGCCGTGATAGGGAGGAAGAAATAAAAAAGCGGGCCCGTGAGATCGCGATTATTCTCAAGCTCCAAATGAAAATATCGGATGTTGAATTTCAAGGGGATGGCTCTAAAGCTACCTTCTACTACACCGCCGAAGAACGTGTTGATTTTCGACAATTGATAAAGGATATGGCAAAAGCCTTTGGTATTCGTATTGAAATGCGCCAGATAGGATATCGTCAGGAGGCACAACGGTTAGGGGGTATTGGGTCCTGTGGCAGGGAACTTTGTTGTTCTACCTGGCTAACCGATTTTAGGTCGGTGAGTACTTCGGCCGCACGTTATCAGCAACTATCCTTGAATCCACAAAAGTTGGCGGGTCAGTGCGGGAAGTTGAAGTGCTGTTTGAACTACGAATTGGATGTCTATTTAGATGCCTTAAAGGATTTTCCTTCTTCCGAAACCAAACTTCATACAGAAAAAGGATTGGCATTTTGCCAAAAAACGGATATTTTTAAGGGGACCCTTTGGTTTTCTTATAAGGAAGATCCAGCCAACTGGCATGTACTCTCCAAAGATCAGGTGCACGAAATAGTGGAGAAAAATAAAAATAAGGTCAAGGTGGCCAGTTTAGAGGAATACGCGGTCGAAAACATTGAAGAAGAAAAGGTTGTTTTCGAAAAGGCTGTTGGGCAGGATAGTCTTACCCGTTTCGACCGACCGAAGAAATCGAGGAATAAAAATCGCAACAGGGGTAACACGAATAAAGAAAAGACAGCTACCGGCCAAAGCCATAAGAAAAGAAGGAATCCTAAACACAAACGTCCTAATAATGCGTAGAACCTTGGTCTCCCTCATACTGGTGATAATCTTGGTCGCTTGTGACGATACCATTGTAAAATCTGGGTATCATACTATTGTCGGGGGATCTTGGAATAGGGACAGTATAGTTGAATTTACTTTTTCAGATCTTGACACACTTCAAAAACAGGATATTTTTATCAATGTCAGAAATGATAACGACTTTCCTTATAATAATCTTTTTTTGATTGCGGAACTCGATATCCCTACAGGGGAAACCCTAACGGATACATTGGAATATGAAATGGCCTCGCCCGATGGTCATTGGTTGGGCAATGGCGCCGGAAGCATCAAGGAAAACAAGTTATGGTATAAAGAGAACATCGTTTTTCCGGTATCCGGCGTATATACCATTCGATTATCACATGCCATGCGAAAGAACGGTCATGTGGAAGGAATCTCGAATTTAGATGGGATTACCGACGTAGGGTACGAAATAGTAAAAAGTAATAAATAGGTATATGGCAAAGGCCGTAAAGAAAAAACCCGGAACAGGCAATTTCAAATTCATCAAGTGGTTTTGGATTTTGTTTTGTGCGGGAATCGCTTCTATTGTATTGGTATTCCTCCTAGCCTCTTGGGGAGCTTTTGGCGAATTGCCAACATTTGAAACCTTGGAAAACCCACAGACCAATCTGGCTTCGGAAATTATTTCTTCGGATAACCAGACCTTGGGAAAATTTTATCTCGATGATAATAGGACACCCATCAAATTCAAAGATATCCCCCAAAACCTTATTGAAGCCTTAATTGCAACCGAGGACATACGATTCTTCGACCACGCGGGGGTTGATGCCCGGGGAACCTTACGCGCCTTGGTATTCTTGGGTACGCGCGGTGGAGCGAGTACCATATCACAGCAATTGTCAAAATTATTATTCACTGAAAGGGCCTCTGCAAGTAAATTAGACCGGATTATCCAAAAGGTGAAGGAATGGGTCATTGCCCTGCGGTTGGAAAGACAATATACCAAAGAGGAAATCCTTCAAATGTATCTGAATCAATATGACTTTGGAAACAATGCCGATGGGATCCGATCGGCCTCAAGAATTTATTTTGGCAAGGAACCCATAAATTTAAAACAAGAAGAATCGGCCATGTTGGTGGGGATGCTGAATAATTCGTCATTGTACAATCCATTACGACGTGAAGCCTTGGTTTTACAGCGACGAAATTTTGTCTTGGGACAAATGGCCAAATACGACTTTATCACGGAAGCGGAAAAAGATTCATTGCAGACCCTTAAAATGGATGTCAATTATAATCCCGAAAACCATCGGGAAGGCATAGCAACCTATTTTAGGATGTATTTGCAGGGTTTTATGAAAGATTGGATCAACAAAAACCCAAAACCTGCATTACAAGGCGAACGAGATCGATGGAACCTATATCTTGATGGACTTCGTATATATACCACAATCGATTCGCGCATGCAACTCAATGCCGAAGATGCCGTAAGCCAGCATATGGAGCGATTGCAAGCCGAGTTCTTTCATCAAAACACCCCGGATCGCAATAAAACGTCCCCCTTTTTAGATTTGACCCCAGAGGAAACAAAAAGCAGCATGGAAAGGGCCATGAAAAATTCCGAGCGTTGGCGCCTTATGAAGGAAGAAGGTAAGTCTGAAAAAGAAATACGGGAGTCCTTCTCAAAAAAGGCCGAGATGACCGTTTTCGATTGGAATAGCGAAACAAAAGAGAAAGACACAGTCATGACGCCTATGGATTCGATACGGTACTATAAATCCTTTTTGCATACGGCCATGATGTCAATGGAACCTCAAACAGGTCATGTCAAGGCGTGGGTCGGTGGGGTAGACTATAAACATTTTCAATACGATAACGTGTACCAAGGTGCCCGGCAGGTGGGATCCACGTTCAAACCCTTTGTCTATGCCGCAGCTATCGACCAATTGCGTTTATCGCCCTGTGATACCTTGCCCGATACCCAATACTGCATCGAAGCGGGTAAACATGGCAATCCCGAACCCTGGTGCCCTAAAAATTCGGATGGTAAATATTCAGGTAGGAACTATACACTTAAAAAGGCCCTGGCCAATTCGATCAATACCATTACCGCCAGGCTAATTGATATGGTCGGGCCCAAATCAGTGGTAAACATTGTGAAGAATCTTGGGCTAACCGGGGATATTCCCGAGGTGCCGTCAATTGCCTTGGGCACACTCGATGTTAATGTCTATGAAATGGTAGGGGCCTATGGCACCTTCGTGAATCAAGGGGTGTATGTGAAACCGGTAATGGTTACCCGTATCGAGGATAAAAATGGAACGGTGCTATTTGAATATGTCCCCGAAACAAAGGATGTTCTTAGTAAAGACGTGGCGTATGCCATGGTTAATTTGATGGAAGGCGTCACCGAAGGAGGGTCTGGTACCCGATTGCGAACCGAGGGCTTCGATAAATGGCGTCCTGAATACAAAGAGATCATTACCGGGTATCCTTATGAATTCAAGAACCCGATCGCCGGTAAAACGGGAACTACGCAAAACCAAAGTGACGGGTGGTTTATGGGAATGGTACCGAACCTAGTTACCGGCGTATGGGTAGGTGGAGAAGAAAGGTCAATCCATTTCAAGACCATTGCCTACGGGCAGGGAGCCTCTATGGCACTACCAATATGGGCCCTGTATATGAAAAAGAATTACGAGAATAAAGATTTGGGTATTTCTGACGGGGAATTTCCAAGACCGGAGAATATGACCATAAATGTAGCATGCGATAAAATAAAAGATGAGGTCACGAAAGATATAGAAAAGGATGCCGACTTGGATGACCTGGATTTTTAGGCTTCCTCTAAGATTAGCTGCCTTCATGGTTTTGTGGCCAACAATTTAAGCGTGTTCCCTTGTTTTAAGTAGATGCTTTTTATATTTTCAATACAATTAAAAATGACTTTTCGGGATAGGCATATCCGCTGATGGGTTTTTCGAAAAATCTTCTAATTAATCCCTTATAACTATGATTCGTAAGACAGTCTTGAATGTAAAGGAGGCCCTCGATGGCATCGAGGATGGCATGACCTTTATGTTAGGAGGTTTTGGCCTATGTGGCATTCCGGAAAATGCCATCTCCGAAATGGTCAGGTTAGGTGTTAAAAACATTACTTGCATTTCGAATAATGCGGGAGTGGATGATTTTGGTTTGGGATTATTGTTAAAAAAGCGGCAGATAAAAAAAATGATTTCCTCCTATGTAGGGGAAAATGCTGAATTTGAACGCCAGATGTTAGCTGGCGAGTTGCAGGTCGAGTTAACTCCGCAAGGTACCTTGGCCGAAAAATGTCGAGCCGCCCAAGCGGGCTTCCCCGCCTTTTATACGCCTGCCGGTTATGGTACCGAGGTGGCCGAAGGTAAGGAAACTAGGGAATTCAACGGTAAGATGTATGTACTTGAAGCCGCCTTTAAGGCAGATTTCGCCCTTATAAAAGCTTGGAAGGGGGATGAAGCAGGCAATCTTATTTTTAAAGGAACGGCGAGAAATTTTAATCCTTGTATGTGCGGTGCGGCGAAAATTACGGTGGCCGAAGTCGAGGAATTAGTACCCGCTGGGCATTTGGACCCCAACCAAATCCACGTGCCGGGCATCTTTGTACAACGGATATTTCAGGGAAAACAGTATGAAAAACGAATTGAACAACGAACCGTAAGATCTCGGGCCAATGCTGGATAAAAACGGAATAGCAAAACGAATCGCCCAAGAGGTCAAGGATGGGTATTATGTCAATCTTGGGATTGGTATCCCCACTTTGGTGGCCAATTTTGTACGTGAAGATATTAACGTGGAGTTTCAAAGTGAAAATGGAGTTTTGGGCATGGGTCCTTTTCCTTTTGAAGGGGAAGAAGATGCAGATATTATTAATGCCGGCAAACAGACCATTACGACCTTAGCAGGTGCATCATTTTTTGACTCGGTAATGAGCTTCGGGATGATTCGGGGGCAACACATTGATCTCACTATCTTGGGGGCCATGGAGGTTTCCGAGAACGGTGACATCGCCAATTGGAAGATTCCGGGAAAAATGGTAAAGGGAATGGGTGGTGCAATGGATTTAGTATCCTCGGCGGAAAATATTATCGTTGCCATGATGCATACGAATCGTGAAGGAGAATCCAAGTTGCTGAAAAGATGTACTTTACCCCTGACCGGGGTTGCCTGTGTCAAAAAGATTGTTACCAACCTGGCCGTTTTGGAAGTTACCCCCGATGGTTTTAAATTACTGGAACGGGCCCCAGGCGTTCGTATTGAGGATATTCAAAAGGCCACCGAAGGAATCTTGATCATTGATGGAGAGATAAAGGAAATAGAGATTTGAATCTTTATGGATCACATTTTATCGACGAAAGGAGACCATTTGATTTTTTCACAACAATATTGAATTGGTTCACAACAATATTATCAAAGGGCTCGACGTTTTTTTTAAATTTATAGGGTAATTTAAAGTTAACCCCCAAATCTAACTTTACAAAACCTTCGATTATGGAAGCCCAAATGAACCATGAACCTGCACAAGAAGAAATTCAGGTTTACAAAAACGATTTTTTTAGTGGCGTAGTGATGCTCGCAAGAAAACTGTTTATGTTATAATCTTAGCAGTACGATTTTGTAGGAGCCACGTTGATAAAACGTGGCTTTTTTTTGCTCTTTACTATTTGCTCGCCAATCGAGCCAGATAGGAAAATATGTGTTAGGATTTAAAAAAAACCTATTTTTAAGGCACGTAAAGATCCTATGAACCTGCAATTAAAGAAATGCGATTTAGACTCTTTGAAAGACTTGGTGGGGATTTCCCTGGCGACCTTCGCCGCCGCCTTTGAAAAAGACAATAACCCTCTTGATTTTAAGACGTATGTTGATTTTTCTTTCGCCCCTGCCCAGTTACGCTCTGAACTGTTGAATTCGGATACCGATTTTTATTTCGTTTATCGTGATGCCACGCTGGTGGGATACTTCAAACTAAATAGGAATAGTGCACAGACCGATATCAAACTCCCGGAAGCCATTGAATTGGAACGTATTTATGTGTTGGCTGAATACATTGGGAAGGGCATCGGGCAATGGATGCTGGACCGTATCAAAATAATTGCCTCCGATTATAAAAAGGAGTTTATCTGGCTTGGGGTATGGGAAAAAAACGCAAAGGCTATCACCTTTTACAAAAAAAATAGGTTCACAAAGTTTGGTATGCACCCTTATTTTATCGGATCCGATAAACAAATGGATTGGTTGATGCGGTTTGATTTAACTACCTTCAACGCTTAATATTCAGTATTATGAAATCAGTTATTTCCCTCGTTTACTTTTTTTATGTGTACGTCTCTTGTTTTGGGCAAACACCTAATTATTTTCCTGAGCCACATGCCGAATGGCAACAAAAACTTCCTAAGGAGTTTAATATAGATGAACGAAGGTTGAAAGAAGCAATAGTGTTTGCTGAATCAAATGAGTATAGTGGCTCGCGGGATTTGCGAATTGCCATTTTAAAAGGTTTTGAAAGAGAGCCTTTTCATGAAATCCTGGGGCCGACCAAGAAGCGGGGAGGCCCGGCCGGGATGATTTTAAAAAAGGGATATCTCCTCGCCAATTGGGGTGATACAAAACGAGTGGATATGACCTTTAGCGTAACAAAAAGTTTTTTAAGTACGGTGGAAGGACTGGCCGAGGATGCCGGATTGATCAAGGATTCAGATGACAAGGTGAAGGAGTATCTCTGGGACGGTACTTTTGATGGGGTACACAACGGCAAAATTTCTTGGAAGCATTTATTACAACAAAACTCAGATTGGTCAGGCGAAATTTGGGGGGGTATGGATTGGGCCGATCGTCCGCCCAATGAAGGCGGACTTGATGATTGGAAAAACAGGAAGCTTAACGAGCCGGGCACGGTGATGGAATATAATGACGTTCGGGTAAACGTATTGGCCTATGCGCTCACACATGTTTGGCGGCGGCCCTTGCCTATGGTACTCAAGGAAAAAGTTATGGACAGGATCGGTGCCTCTACCACCTGGCGCTGGTATGGCTATGATCATGCGTGGACAGAAATTGACGGGATCCAAATGAAATCGGTAACGGGTGGCGGCCATTCTGGGGCTGGACTATTTATTAATACCGAGGACATGGCTCGTTTCGGACTCCTTTATTTAAATGATGGTAAATGGAAGGATGAGCAGCTAATCAGTCAAGCCTGGATCAAAAAGGCCCTGACACCATCAGAACCCAATTCGAATTATGGCTATATGTGGTGGCTTAATAGAAATGGGGACCGGCATTGGGACGGACTTTCCGAATCTATTTTTTATGCGGCCGGTTTTGGAGGTAATTATATTGTCATTGATACCTCTAAGGATCTAGTGGTGGTCGTTCGATGGTTGGAACCGGACAAAATCGGGGAGTTCATGACGAAGGTTATGTCTGCCTTCAATTAAAGAGAACATAATATTTCTGTCGCTTTTTCCAAGGTCTCCTTGGTTTTGGCAAAACAGAATCGCAGTACTTTATCATCCCTACTATTGACATTGAAGGAGGAGATGGCAATACTGGCCAAGTGATGGTCGACAATCAAACGTCGGGCAAGATCTTCATCCCCTTCATTAGTGATTTGCGTATAATCCAGGAGCTGAAAATAAGTGCCTTGGGACGGCGTAAATCGAAATCTCGAATTTTCGAGGAGCGATAGGAAATAATCACGTTTTTCTTGGTAAAAATCATTGAGTCCAAGATAATGTTCTTGATTTTTCAAGTAAAGTGTCAATGCCCGTTGCACTGGGTGGTCAACACAAAACACGGCAAATTGATGTATTTTTCTGAATTCATGCATCAATTCGGCGGGGGCTGCACAATATCCCATTTTCCATCCGGTAACATGAAACGTCTTGCCAAAGGAGGCACATACAAAGGTACGGGATGCCAAATCGTCGAATCTTGAGGCACTTTGATGTTCGGCATCATCAAAAATTATATGTTCGTACACTTCATCACTGATCAATATAATATTGGTGGGGCGCAAGATTTCTTGCAGTTGTAACATGTCGGCTTTTGAAAAAATTTGACCACTTGGGTTGTGCGGTGTGTTGATGATGACCATGCTTGTTTTTTTGGTGATCTTATTTCGAAATACTTCCCAATTTACTTTGTATCCAGGACCGTTCAATTGAATACATACGGCTTTCCCGCCATTGACCTCGATCGCGGGTTCATAGCAATCATAGGCCGGTTTGAATACCAATACCTCATCCCCCGCATGAACAAAAGCCGATATTGCAATAAAAATAGCTTCGGTCGCACCAACGGTGATGGTTATTTCTTTTTCTGGGTCATAGGTTCTTCCATGCAGTTTCCTAATCTTTTCGGAGATAGTTTCCCGCAAGCCATAATATCCTTGCATGGGGGCATATTGGTTATGCCCATCTTTCATTGATTGGGTGACCAAGTCGATCAATCTGGGATCGGCTTCGAAATTGGGGAAGCCTTGTGACAAGTCGATCGCACCATGTTGTCTTGCCAAGTTACCAACGGTTGTAAAAATGGTCGTTTTTACATTGGGGAGTTTTGAGCGATTCTTATTTACAAATTTGTGCATAGCGGTTTAGGATAGCAATATAAAAGTATCAAAAAAAGCCCTATTTCGTTGGCATTATTCCTTCAAATGCGAGATTACTTTTTGCAAACAACAATCGAGTTCTTTATGAATCTCTTTCTCCCAAAAACGAAAGACGGTATAGCCTAGTTTATTCAGGGCAGTATTTACTTCTTGGTCGCGTTGCATATTCCGTTCGATTTTGGCGATCCAGAAGACGCGATTGGTCTTTACGTTGGGTTTCCGCTCCTCCCAATTATGACCATGCCAATATTCGCCATCTATAAATATGGCCGTTTTATATTTATGCATTGCAATGTCGGGCTTCCCGGGAAGTTTTTTATAGTCAATTCTATAGCGGTAACCCGCGGCATATAAGGCCTTTCGAAAAGCCAATTCGGGTTTCGTATTTTTCCCGCGTATTTTTCCCATGATCTTCGACCTTTCAGGGGTCGTATAGAACCCAGCTTCTTCCGAGAATCGAGGGACTTTTATGCGGTCTTCAGAATACCTTTTTGTCATCGCAACAAGTTAACAAAAAAGCAAATCGAATAGAAGCGCTTTAGCAGAAAATGGGTATTTTAGGGAAATAGCGATACCCGCAAATTATATTTTTTTGAACGGTATCAATTTGTAATAATTCTATAAAAACCAACGAATTGACATATTTAAAACGGATCTCACTCGTGCTTATGCTTGCGGTTTCTTTTCTTCAGGCACAGGTCCCGGATGGGTATAATCTTTGGCTAGTCTACCGGGGAATAAATAACAACCAGATGTTAAAAGAATATAACGAGATCACGAAGTCAATATATTTTGTTGCCGATAGTAAAATCTTGGAAAATGCCCAAAATGAGCTGGCAAAGGGATTAACCGGAATGTTGGGACCTTCTTCATTGCATCTTACGACTTTATCGGCTGCCTCAAATTCATTGATTATTGCCAAGAAATCGAAATTGACGCCTAATCAGCTTTCCGAAATCGGAATTGATTTTGACCATCTCGGCAAGGAAGGATTTCTTATTACAACCGTCCGTTCCCATGGGAGGGAAGTGGTATTGTTAACCGCCAATGAGGATGTCGGTATTTTATATGGCGTTTTTCGTTTATTGCAATTCATGCAGGCCCAAAAGAAAATCATTGGGATACGACTCATTGATGCCCCAAAGATCGAGTTAAGAATGTTGGATCATTGGGACAATTTAGACCGGACCGTCGAACGCGGCTATGCCGGTTTTTCATTATGGAACTGGCAAAAATTACCCGAATTTATTGATCAGCGCTATATTGACTATGCTCGTGCGAATGCCTCAATCGGAATCAACGGCACGGTTTTGACCAACGTAAATGCGAATGCCTGGGTGTTAACACCCATGTATTTGGATAAAGTGGAGGCCCTGGCAGACGTATTTAGACCCTATGGCATTAAAGTGTATCTGACCGCCCGTTTTTCGTCCCCTATCGAATTAGGAGGTCTATCTACGGCGGATCCCTTAAACGAGGAGGTTCAGCGTTGGTGGAATGTAAAGGCCGCAGAAATATATAAGCGTATTCCCGATTTTGGCGGATTTTTAGTAAAGGCCAATTCAGAAGGGCAGACAGGGCCTCAAAATTATGGAAGAACCCATGTAGATGGGGCGAATATGCTGGCGACGGCTTTACAACCCTTTGGCGGCAATGTCATTTGGAGGGCTTTTGTGTATTCCGAACACGATGCAACGGATCGGGCCAAACAGGCCTATGACGAATTTGTGCCGTTTGATGGCAAATTCAATGAGAATGTATTGGTACAGGTAAAAAACGGCCCCATTGATTTTCAACCCAGGGAACCTTTTCACCCGATGTTCGGCGCCATGCCAAAGACACCTTTAATGATGGAATTTCAAATTACTCAGGAATATCTGGGATTTAGCACGCATTTGGTCTTTTTGCCGAAACTTTTTGAAGAAGTACTCGACGCCGACACCTTCAAGAAAGGCCAAGGTTCTTTTGTGGCTCGTGTGATCGACGGTTCCTTGGACCAACATGCCCTAAGCGGTATGGCGGGCGTAGCCAACATCGGGAATGATCTGAATTGGACAGGCCATCCATTTGCGCAGGCCAATTGGTACGGTTTTGGGCGCTTGGCATGGGATCCCTACCTAAGTTCCGAAACGATAGCGGAGGAATGGCTCAGGGCCACCTATTCCAATGCGACAGAGTTTGTAGAACCTATGAAGAAGCTGCTATTAGGTTCCCGAGAAGCGGTCGTAAATTATATGGATCCCTTGGGACTGCATCATATTTTTGACACCGGCCATCATTACGGGCCGGGACCTTGGGTAGACAACCTTAGCAGACCCGATTGGAATCCCGTGTACTACCACAAGGCCGATGAATACGGAATTGGTTTTGACCGTACGCCTACTGGAAGTAATGCCACAGCGCAATATGCAAGGGAAGTAGGCGATTCGTTCAATGATCTAAAATCCTGTCCAGATGAATATCTATTATGGTTCCATCATCTTTCCTGGGATTATAAACTCAAGAACGGGCATTCATTATGGGATGGGATGGCGCTAAAATATCAGCAAGGCGTTGATGAGGTCAAAGAAATGATAGCTACTTGGGATCAAATGATACCCTATGTTTCCGAAAGTAGGCATAAGGAGGTAAAAATGCTTCTCAACATACAACTTAAGGAAGCAAAATGGTGGCGAAATGCCTGCTTACTCTATTTTCAAACCTTTTCAAAAAAGGAGTTGCCGTTGGGGGTAGAATCACCAGAACAGACTTTGGAATATTACAAATCCTTAAAATTCCCATATGCCCCAGGCATTAAACCGCGATGGTAGTAG
>JALHST010000037.1 GCA_022865355.1 Maribacter sp.
ACGAATTTAGGTTTTGATTATTCCGAAACCCAGAAAATGGTCGCTGCCTCCGCAAAGGAATTCTCCGAGCAGCATATTAGACCGCACATTATGGAGTGGGACGAAACCCAGACCTTCCCGCTTCAGCTTTTTAAAAAGGCCGGTGAAATGGGGTTTATGGGAGTCTTGGTTCCTGAGACTTTAGGGGGTTCGGGATTGGGCTATCATGAATATGTGGCCATATTAGTTGAAATATCAAGGGTAGACCCATCGATAGGGCTTTCGGTGGCTGCGCATAATTCACTTTGCACCAACCACATCCTGACTTTTGGCAATGAAGAACAAAAACGGCGATGGATTCCCAAGCTGGCTACTGCCGAATGGATTGGTGCCTGGGGCCTTACCGAACACAATACCGGTTCGGATGCCGGTGGTATGAACACTACCGCCGTAAAGGAAAATGACCATTGGGTTTTAAATGGGGCCAAGAATTTTATTACCCACGGTATAAGTGGGGATATCGCGGTAGTTATTGCCCGGACCGGAAAAAAAGGGGATAGTCACGGCATGACCGCTTTTGTAGTAGAACGTGGAACACCGGGCTTTACCAGTGGAAAAAAAGAAAATAAATTAGGCATGCGGGCCAGTGAAACGGCCGAGTTGATTTTTGACAATTGCAAAATTCCGGATGCCAATCGTCTCGGAAAGGTGGGCGATGGCTTCATACAATCAATGAAGATATTGGACGGCGGGAGAATTTCGATAGGGGCCCTCTCGCTGGGCATTGCAAAAGGCGCTTTTGAAGCGGCCTTAAAGTATTCGAAGGAAAGGGTACAATTTGGAAAGCCGATAAGTCAATTTCAAGGCATTTCCTTTAAATTGGCCGATATGGCTACCGAAATAGAAGCGGCAGAGTTGTTATTGCACAAGGCAGCCTATCTAAAGAACGAAGGTCGCCCAGTCACCAAGCTGAGCGCCATGGCCAAAATGTTTGCATCCGAAGTTTGTGTCAAGGCAGCCAATGAGGCAGTTCAGATTCATGGGGGATATGGCTATACCAAAGATTTTCCGGTGGAGAAATTTTATCGGGATGCCAAGTTATGCACCATAGGCGAAGGAACGACAGAAATTCAAAAAGTAGTTATTGCCAAAAATATTTTAAAATAATTGGCGGGCTTTTCATTTATTCCCATTATATTTGCAGCCCTAATCATAAAAGAAAGGAGGTTGTAGCCCATGTTAATAATACCTATCAAAGAAGGAGAAAACATCGACCGAGCTTTAAAGCGCTTTAAGCGAAAGTTCGACAAAACAGGTACTATGCGGCAGTTGCGTAAACGCCAGCAATTTACGAAACCTTCTGTAGAGCGCAGAGCGCAGATACAAAAAGCACAATATATTCAAGGCTTAAGGGACAAGGAAGAAATCTAGGAAATCCTGTATACCAAAAAATAAAAAAATCCCATCGCAAGATGGGATTTTTTTATTTCCTGTCGAAACGTTATTAACTTTAGTAACTTTGATACATGGAGTTAAGCGCTTTTAACGATTACCTATCGTTGGAGAAAAACTATTCTGACCATACATTGCATGCCTATATCCAGGATATTCAGGCTTTCTGCAAATTCTGCTCACAAGGGTATGCGCTCAGTGATATAGATAGGGCCGATTATAGTTTGGTAAGAAGCTGGATAGTCCACTTGGTCAATGAGGGTATTTCAAACCGAACGATCAATCGCAAGGCGGCATCCCTCAAGGCCTATTATAAATACCTCCAGCGCATTGGCTGTATTGAGGTGAACCCCATGGCGAAGCACACCGCCTTGAAGACCTCCAAAAAATTGGAAATTCCTTTTTCCGAAACCGAGATGGTCAATGTCCTTGATCAAATACCCTTCGATGACGATTTTGAAGGCACCCGCGACAAACTGATTATCGAGCTGTTATACACTACCGGCATTCGTAGAGCCGAACTTATCAGTCTTAAAATAAAGGATGTAAACCCTATTGGCAATACCATAAAAGTACTGGGGAAGAGAAATAAGGAACGAATTCTACCGCTCCTCCCCTCTACCAAGAAAATCTTTATGGATTATATCGACAAAAGAAACGCCTTGGGTGCCCTTATCGATAAGGAGCATGTTTTCTTGTCGAAACGCGGCAATAAAATATATGAAACACTTGTATATAGAATAATAAATGGGTATTTTAGTAGAGTGTCATCCAAGGTAAAAAAGAGTCCGCATATTCTAAGGCATACCTTTGCGACACATTTGCTCAACAAAGGGGCAGATTTGAATTCGGTAAAGGAATTACTAGGGCACTCAAGTTTGGCATCGACTCAGGTATATACGCATAATAGTATTTCCGAACTTAAAAAAGTGCATTCTTTGGCGCATCCAAGAAGTAAAAAATAAACTACGTTCTTACATTTATACCGTTTAATCCTTAAATTCTATACCTTATGAAAGTACATGCACAGTCAGTGAATTTCAATGCGGACGGAAAACTTATCAATTTCATACAAAACCGATTGGATAAATTAGATTTATTCTATGATAGGGTAATCAGTTCGGATGTGTATCTTAAAGTTGAAAATACCAGTGCCAAGGAGAATAAAATCGTGGAGATCAAATTAAACGTACCGAAAGACAAATTTGTCGTAAAAAAACAATGTAAATCATTTGAGGAAGCAGTTGACTCGGCTTGTAGTTCATTAGAAAGAAAACTTAAAAAGTGTAAGGAAAAAATGCGAGTTCAAGCTTGATTAAAATTTTCTGGATTTTGTTTTGAATAAACAAATAAATATCTACATTTGCAGTCCGTTAGAAATAGCGGACTTTTTTATGGATAAAAAAGAGTAAAAGGCCGATGTAGCTCAGCTGGCTAGAGCAGCTGATTTGTAATCAGCAGGTCGTGGGTTCGAGTCCCTCTATCGGCTCATTTTTTCGGAAAAATTTTATTTTTTCCAGAGGTTGTAAGTTAAGAAAAAGGTAGCGGAAAGCAGTTTGTTTTGAGTAAAACTGAAGCAAGACCCTCTCTCGACCCAATAAAAAAGATAAAAGTTCTTAAAGGTACAGGTTGCGGGGAGATACTCAAGCGGCCAACGAGGGCAGACTGTAAATCTGCTGACTATGTCTTCGCAGGTTCGAATCCTGCTCTCCCCACCGATTGTGAGGAACGCAGGTTCCCCCGAAGTATCGGGGCTGCGTACCTCCCGAAAAATGGGTGAGGGGAATTCCAGTAGGTAACTGGTGAAATGATGTAAGACTAGCGGTTGCAGTTTACATAAAAGGTTCTTTGCCAGGAGGTAATGTTCTTTAAAATTTGAAATTTTGGTAAATAAATTGCGGGAGTAGCTCAGTTGGTAGAGCGTCAGCCTTCCAAGCTGAATGTCGCCGGTTCGAACCCGGTCTCCCGCTCTAGATCTTTAATAAGATGTAAGCCTATTGGTTAAGACCCGGGTTGCAGCTTATCTTAAAGAAGGGTGGTAAGCCTGTCCTGAGCGAAGTCGAAAGGAACCTGGCTTGCCGACCGAAGCTTTGGAAAAGAAGGTCTCACACTTCGGAAGAGGTAAGAAATTAGTAATTTTTCTCTTAACTGATTAAAAGTTGCGTTTGGGCTCCAATAGTAAAATTTGAAGCTTTAAAACTTGAACCTTGAACCTATTAAAAGCCGGCGTAGCTCAGGGGTAGAGCGTTTCCTTGGTAAGGAAGAGGTCATGAGTTCAAATCTCATCGTTGGCTCAAAAAAAGAATATTTCGAACACACTAATATAAACATAAGATTAAAATTCATTAAAAATGGCAAAGGCAAATTTTGATCGTTCCAAACCGCACTTGAATATAGGTACCATTGGACACGTAGATCACGGTAAAACTACATTGACTGCTGCAATTACTTCGGTATTGGCAAATGCAGGACTTTCTGAAAAGAGAAGTTTCGATTCGATCGATAACGCTCCGGAGGAAAAAGAAAGAGGGATAACCATCAATACGTCGCATGTAGAGTATTCTACTGCAATTCGTCATTATGCCCACGTTGACTGTCCTGGTCACGCGGATTACGTGAAAAACATGGTAACGGGTGCCGCTCAAATGGACGGTGCGATTTTGGTTGTTGCCGCTACCGATGGCCCAATGCCACAAACACGTGAACACATCCTTTTGGGACGCCAGGTAGGAATTCCTAGAATGGTAGTGTTTATGAATAAAGTTGACATGGTCGATGATGAGGAACTATTGGAGCTTGTAGAAATGGAAATTAGGGAATTGCTTTCCTTCTATGAGTATGATGGAGATAATGGTCCTGTAATCGCAGGTTCTGCCTTAGGTGCACTGAACGGTGAGCAAAAATGGGTAGATACCGTAATGCAATTGATGGACGCGGTTGATACATGGATCGAGCTTCCGAAAAGGGATGTTGACAAGCCTTTCTTGATGCCAGTGGAGGATGTATTCACCATTACCGGCCGTGGTACGGTTGCCACAGGTCGTATTGAGACTGGTGTTGCAAATACTGGAGATTCCGTTGATATTATTGGTATGGGCGCCGAAAAATTGACCTCTACTGTTACAGGGGTTGAGATGTTCCGAAAAATATTGGATAGGGGTGAAGCTGGTGATAACGTAGGTATTCTTTTGAGAGGTATTGAAAAGTCTCAAATCAAAAGGGGAATGGTTATCTGTAAGCCTGGTTCTGTGAAGCCACATGCGAAATTCGAGGCTGAGGTGTACATTCTTAAAAAAGAAGAAGGTGGAAGACACACACCGTTCCACAATAACTATCGTCCGCAATTTTATGTTAGGACTACCGATGTTACCGGTACGATAAACTTGCCTAGTGGAGTTGAAATGGTAATGCCAGGGGATAACCTTACGATTACGGTTGATTTATTGTCTCCGATAGCATTGAGCGTTGGTCTTCGTTTTGCGATCCGTGAGGGTGGTAGAACCGTTGGTGCCGGTCAGGTTACCAAGATATTGGATTAATACCTCAAGAAGAAGTTATAAGCAAGGTGTCCCGCCAATAAGGCGGGATACCTTTCAACGTAAATATATAAGAGCGTGGTTCTTCCGGATAACGATCGGGAATTAATGTGCCACCAGATACGGGTGTAGCTCAGTTGGTAGAGCACTGGTCTCCAAAACCAGGTGTCGGGAGTTCGAGTCTCTCCTCCCGTGCCAAAAGAATAAGCCAAGGCTAGTGGCTACGTAATTTATTTGAACAGTAAAAAGCAAACGCTGCACTAGATGAAAGATAAAAAATAAATAAGGTGCTTGACATATTATTTATTACCATCTCAAATACAAAATGTAATGTTGACATATATTAAGGAATCAATTCATGAACTTAGAAACAGTGTTTCTCTTCCACCAAAAGCAGAATCCTCTAACTTGATGGTTATAGTAGCTGTTTTTAGCATCCTGTTCGCTTTGGCAACCTGGGGTGTAGATTCGGTGTTCGGTAAATTGATCAAATTTTATTTCAATAATGTATTAAACTAAGCAGGGACCTATGTCAGAAGTATTGGATAAGAAATGGTATGTGGTGAGAGCTGTCAGTGGCCAAGAGAATAAAATCAAAGGATACATTGAAAGTGAGGTCGAGCGCCATGGTTTCTCGGATTATTTAGAGGATGTATTGGTGCCAACGGAAAAAGTGGTGCAGATTCGAAATGGAAAAAAAGTAAATAAGGAAAGGGTTTATTTTCCGGGATACATAATGATTAAGGCCAATTTAGGCGGGGAAATGGTTCATATCATTCGATCTATTACCAACGTTATCGGATTTTTAGGCGAAACCAAAGGCGGGGATCCCGTGCCTCTGCGAAAATCGGAAGTCAATAGAATGTTAGGTAAAGTCGATGAATTAGCGGTGAATACCGATAGCGTAGCCATCCCGTTCATTTTTGGTGAAACCGTGAAGGTTATTGATGGTCCCTTCAATGGTTTCAATGGCACGGTAGAAAAGATCAATGAAGAAAAGCGCAAACTCGAGGTGATGGTGAAGATTTTCGGAAGAAAAACGCCCTTGGAACTCAGTTATATGCAAGTAGAAAAAGTATAGAATAATTGTTACATATATAAAAGTTGTGTTGCTTCCCATGAACACGCTTTCAATTTAATTTTAAACAATGGCAAAAGAAATAGGTAAAGTAGTTAAACTACAAGTTAGGGGAGGTGCAGCGAATCCATCGCCACCGGTCGGACCCGCCTTAGGTGCTGCCGGTGTTAACATCATGGAGTTCTGCAAGCAGTTCAATGCACGTACTCAGGATAAGCAAGGCAAAGTATTGCCGGTTGCTATCACCGTTTATAAAGACAAATCTTTTGATTTTGTCGTAAAAACACCACCAGCGGCAGTTCAACTAATGGAAGCAGCTAAGATTAAAAAAGGATCTGGCGAACCTAACAGAGTAAAAACGGGGAATGTTACTTGGGACCAAATCAAGGCAATAGCCGAAGATAAAATGGTGGATCTCAATGCCTTTACTGTTGAATCAGCTATGAGCATGGTCGCAGGAACGGCAAGGTCTATGGGTCTTAAAGTAGCTGGTAAAAGACCTTTTTAAAATCTTAAAAGCAATTTAAATGGCAAAATTAACTAAAAAGCAAAAAGAGGCCCATGCTAAGATAGAGAAAGAAAAACTCTATTCGGTAGATGAGGCTTCGGCTTTAATAAAGGAGATAACCAACACAAAATTCGATGCATCCGTCGATATCGCCGTACGTTTGGGCGTTGACCCACGTAAAGCGAATCAAATGGTCCGTGGCGTGGTTTCACTACCTCATGGTACCGGTAAGGACATAAAGGTTCTGGCGTTGGTAACACCTGACAAAGAAGCGGAGGCCAAAGCGGCCGGAGCCGATTATGTTGGGCTTGACGAGTATTTGGATAAAATTAAAAACGGTTGGACAGAGGTCGATGTAATCATCACCATGCCAAGCGTCATGGGAAAATTGGGACCGTTGGGCCGCGTTTTGGGGCCAAGGGGTCTGATGCCCAATCCGAAGACCGGAACGGTAACCATGGATGTGGCCAAGGCCGTTACCGAGGTAAAGGCCGGTAAAATTGATTTCAAGGTCGATAAAACCGGTATTGTACACGCTGCAATTGGCAAGGTTTCTTTCCCAGCCGATAAAATCGCGGAGAATGCTAAGGAATTGTTGGATACTTTGATCAAATTGAAGCCCACTGCGGCAAAGGGCGTGTACATGAAGAGTGTTTTCATGTCGAGTACGATGAGCCCAAGTGTTCAATTAGATCCAAAGACAGTTTAATAACTGGTAGCTAAAATTTAATTATGACAAGAGAAGAAAAAGCAAACGTTATACAAGATTTAA